>CBFGXV010000168.1:0-6194 GCA_965652755.1 uncultured Chryseosolibacter sp.
AAGCGGCCGGTTTGTGGCAGGAGGGCCTCGGCGACCACGAGATCTTCCGGTGTTGTGATCTTGATATTGTCGTATCGGCCTTCAAACAAGTGAATGGCAAAACCGGCTCTTTCAGCTACGCTTGCATCGTCGGTGAGGGAAGGATCTTCGTCGATAGTGTATGCCTTTTTGATAATCGCGGACTGAAAAGTTTGAGGCGTTTGGATCGATCTGTATAAAGACCGGTCAACGGACTTCGTTTCCTTATTCTCCGGGCCGTGCACGATTCGCAGTGATTCTTTCAACGGTACTGATGCCACCGCAGATCCGTGAATACGCGCAAGGGTGAATGAGTCCCTGATTACCGCGGCAGTCACAAGCGGGCGCACCCCATCGTGGATGGCTACGACCGCATCGTCAGGAATAACAGCCAGACCGTTCCTGACAGACTGGAAACGCGACTCGCCACCTTTCGCCATCGTTAGCGGGTGATCAAATTTGTGGGCGAGCGCCAGTTCCTCCCAAATGGATATTTCGGATTCAGGCAGGACAAGGACGATTTGAATATTGGAAGAATAACGCACGAATGCGTTTATCGTATGAAGCAATATCGGCTTGCCGTTCAGCCCGAGAAATTGTTTCGGCATAGAGCTTCCGAATCGCAAGCCCTTTCCGCCGGCAACAATAAGCGCGTATTCTTTCGTCAATGTTGACAGGTGTTGCTTGGATGTATGACGGATCATTCCGCCGACCGTTAAAACTACGAAGAAAATGGATGTCGGTGTCGGGGGGAACCTGTAACTTTATAAAAAAACACAGAGACAATGGCGTTATTGAGATTGTTCGTGATCGCGTTCAACGTGGCCGTTATCGCTTTTCTTATCTACAAGATGATTGATGTCATCAGGAGGCCGATGGAGAAGACCCGGAAGACAATGATCCTTGTGGGGGGAACCATCCTGCTTCTCGCGCCCCTGGGAATGTTCTTTAGATTTTTTGCTCCCGCGCCGCAATACTTTCTCGTCTATCCGGTCGCAATCTTCCTGTTCCTTTACCTCACGAAACAACTGGCGATCAGATAGCGGTCGAAGTTCAACCTGGAATTTCCAAGCGTGGACAGACTAGATGATCAGCATGGCGTCGCCATACGTGAGGAACTTGTACTTTTCTTTTTTCGCGACCTTGTACGCCTCCATCACCTGCTCAAATCCTCCGAAGGCGGCAGCCATCATCAGAAGGGTTGATTCGGGCATGTGAAAGTTTGTGATCATGGCATTGCAGATCTTGAAATCGTACGGAGGGAAAATAAATTTATCCGTCCAGCCTTCACGCGGCTTGAGTCGATTATTAGCGGAAACCGCCGATTCAAGGGCGCGCATGGAAGTGGTACCGACGGCGCAAACCCGCTTCTTATTATCAAGCGCTTTGTTGACCAATTCCACGGCCTCTTTACCAACGATGAAATTTTCTGAATCCATCTTGTGTTTGGTCAGGTCTTCAACGTCCACGGGACGGAATGTTCCGAGACCGATATGCAGCGTGACAAACGACATTTCGACTCCTTTGATCTGGAGGCGTTTCAACAGCTGTCGCGTAAAGTGTAAACCCGCTGTTGGCGCAGAAACGGCTCCTTTGTTCTTGGCGTAGATCGTCTGAAAACGCTCTTTGTCTTCAGCTTCCACTTTGCGTTTGATGTATTTCGGCAGCGGCGTCTCGCCGAGTGTTTCGATGACTTTATCAAAGGCTACGGAGTCACCGTCAAAAAGAAAACGGATCGTTCTGCCGCGGGATGTTGTATTATCGATGACCTCCGCTACCAGGTCGCCGTTTCCGAAATAGAGTTTGTTTCCTACCCTGATCTTTCTCGCGGGGTCGACCAGTACGTCCCACAGATGCATATCCGCGTTCAGTTCTCTCAGGAGGAATACTTCGATCTTGGCGCCAGTCTTTTCCTTGCGGCCGTACAACCGGGCGGGGAATACCATGGTATCATTACCAACCAATACATCACCCTCGCCAAAATACTCCACGACATCCTTGAATATCTTGTGTTCGATCTTTCCCGAATCCCGGTGAAGCACCATTAGCCGGGACTCATCACGATTCTCGGCCGGGCGGTTTGCAATCAGGTTTTGGGGCAGTTCAAATTTGAATTCGGATAACTTCATATTTTAGACGCAGAGTATGCCCAATGAAGGGTATTTTTGAATAAGGTTGCAAAAATAAGGCAATATTTAACATTTACGAATAATGGTCTCTGATTTTAGTTGAGTTAAGAGAATGCCTGATATTTACCATAAATAAAGTAATTCAGACGCTGTTTTAACGACCAACCATATTCCCGATAATAGCGTTTAACCCCTGAATGAAGACTCTTACCCAGATTTTTGAAAGTTTTCGGTTTGCCTGGCGGGCATTGAAATCCAATCTTTTGCGCACCATCCTTTCCCTTCTGGGTGTGACGATCGGAATATTCGCGATCATCACTGTACTGACGCTTGTCGACTCGCTTGAGAAGAACATCAAAGACAGCCTGAACTTCCTGGGAACCGGAGTAATTTACATCGAAAAGTGGCCTTTTGTCGCCGACAATAACGGCGATTATCAATGGTGGGAGTTCTGGCGCCGCCCGAATGCGTCATACAACGAGTATCAATTTCTGGAGACCAACCTTAACCACGACAATGGCATTTCGATTTTTGCCATCCGCGGCAATATGGTCATCAAGAGAAGCAACAACAGCATTGGTCAGGCCCGGCTTGTCGGCGGCGCTCTTGGCTATACGACATTATTTCAGGTGGACATTGTACAGGGTCGTTTTCCGACGCCCGAGGAAATATCGTCCGGGAAGAACATTGCCATCATCGGCCATGAGATCGCAAATGCGCTCTTTCCAAACGGGGAGGGACCGATCGGAAAAGAGATCAAGGTCAAAAATCTTAAATACATCGTGGTAGGTGTGATTAAGAAAGAAGGACAGAGCTTCATGGGTACTCCGAGCAACGACTACGCTGTCATCATTCCGTATCAATCGTTCCGGAGGCTATATCAGACAGGCACGGGGAGCTGGGACGAGACTACATCGCGGATCGGCGTCAAGGGTTTCGATACCGACGTCGGCCTTGTCGAACTGGAGAATGAGATACGCGGCCTTCTGCGTGTACGCCGGGGGTTGCGTCCGACCGAGAAAGATAACTTCGCGCTGAATCGCCCGGAAGCAATTGCCAATGTGATCAGCGGTGTATTTGATGTCGTAGGTCTGGCAGGTTGGATCATAGGGGGATTTTCCATTCTTGTCGGAGGGTTTGGAATCGCCAACATCATGTTCGTCTCTGTAAAAGAGAGAACAAGTATTATCGGGCTCCAGAAATCCCTCGGAGCGAAGAATTATTTTGTCCTATTCCAGTTCCTTTTTGAAGCGATCTTTCTCAGTCTGATCGGAGGTCTGGCTGGATTGTTCCTGGTATATCTGATCACGTTCATTCCGCTTGGAACGCTTGTGGTTACCCTTACCCTCAAAAATATCGTTCTGGGGTTGGGTGTGTCGTCGGCCATTGGGTTGATCTCGGGAATTATACCCGCAGCCATGGCCGCGCGGCTGGATCCGGTGATTGCGATCAGAGCCACGTAACGTCAATGGTCAATCGTGAGTCGTCAATTCGTGAGTCGTCAATCGTCAATGGTGTGTGCTACAGATCGCCGATCTCTTTTCTCCGGCGTAGACGGATGAAAAAAGGCGTCTTAACATGTTAAGACGCCTATATAAACTTTAATGATGTAGATGTGTAATCGTTAATTCGGCACCTTCGCGATTTCAGAATCGCAGTCAGCAACTCACGACTGACGATTCACGACTAATACACTCACCACTCACGATTCACAACTCACGATTCACCACTCACCATCACACTTTCTCCTCCAGCACCGCCTTCGCCTCCGCGCCGGAACCCATGATCTTTTCCTTGATCTTTCTCTCCAGCTCTTCCATCAGCTCCGGATTGTCTTCGATCAGTTGCTTGACCGCATCGCGTCCCTGACCAAGTTTGTTGCCTCCATAAGAGAACCATGAGCCCGACTTCTGAATAACCTCGAGTTCAACTCCGAGGTCAACGATCTCTCCGGACTTTGAAATTCCCCTTCCATACATGATATCAAATTCCACTACTTTGAATGGAGGCGCCACTTTGTTTTTGACGACCTTCACCTTCACGCGGTTTCCAGTGATGTCATCCGCGCTTTCCTTGATCTGACCAATCCTTCTGATATCCAGACGGACCGACGCATAGAACTTCAGTGCATTACCACCCGTAGTAGTCTCCGGATTTCCGAACATCACGCCGATCTTCTCACGAAGCTGGTTGATGAATACGCAGGCACAACCCGTTTTGCTGATGGTACCCGTGAGTTTCCGCAGGGCCTGTGACATCAGTCTCGCCTGAAGCCCCATCTTGCTGTCGCCCATTTCACCTTCGAGTTCACCCTTCGGTACAAGCGCAGCCACTGAGTCAATAACGATGATGTCAATAGCACCGGAACGGATCAAATGATCTGCGATCTCGAGCGCCTGCTCGCCATTATCGGGTTGAGAGATAAGCAGATTCTCCGTGTCGATACCCAGTCTCTCCGCGTAGGAGCGATCGAACGCGTGCTCCGCATCGATGAATGCCGCAAGCCCGCCGCGCTTCTGCGCTTCCGCGATGCAATGCAACGTCAGCGTTGTTTTACCGGATGATTCCGGACCGTAAATTTCTGTTACCCTTCCACGCGGAATCCCGCCAATGCCAAGGGCAAGGTCTAATCCAAGTGATCCCGTAGGAATAAAAGGGATATCCATCACCTTTTCATCACTTAATTTCATCACTGTACCCTTACCATAGGTCTTTTCAAGCTTGTCGATGGTAAGCTGCAGCGCCTTTAGTTTTTCCTTTGCTTCGCTCATGAGGTTCTTTTTTAGTTATGCGTTAAACATTGTGTTTTCATATTGGTGTTTATCCTTTAACCAGGTAAAATGTTCTTGTTCAAAACCTGCGGGATCTTTTGACAAGGTTTCAAAAAAAATGGAAAGAGGGTTGAAATTACGACAACGCAACAAATTTAAAAACCACCTGTGTCAATTGCTGTCACAATAATTTTTTGCGACGGCAAAGATGCCTGCGCGCCTGCTTTAACGTTTTGTATTTAATTGAAAAAGGATCAAAGGGTTGTGCCGACTGGCGCGCGGTGAAATAACCGTAAAGGTTTATATTCGGCCCGGAAATATGATTCTGACCAAGTGAACACGTATGCCGGGAGCCCGAAAGATCATCAAACGAATACTTCTCGCTGTTCTGGTCGCAATCGTCACCCTTGTCATCGCACAATGGGACCTTGTCAGGTACGGGATCGAACAGGGGAGGGGCCAGATGAACATTGTCTGGAATGCAAAGCCGGTTGAGCACTTCCTGGAATCACCTGACTTCCCGGACTCCCTCAAGGCTAAGCTGCGACTCATCAACCGGGTGCGACAATTCGCCATCGACTCCCTGAGTCTGAAGGACACAAAAAATTACAAGACGCTTTACGATCAGAAGGGTGAGGAGGTCATGTGGGTGGTGATGGCCAGCGAACCATTCCGCCTCAAAGCAAAGGAATGGCACTTCCCCGTGATTGGTTCAGTGCCGTACAAAGGGTTCTTTGATAAACAAAAAGCCCTCAAACTCAGGGATGAGCTTATCGCCGAAGGCTGGGATGTGAACATCCGTAACCCTGGCGGATGGTCAACTCTTGGATGGTTTACAGATCCCATCCTCAGCGAAATGCTCGGGCGCAGCGAAGGCGATCTGGCAAACCTGATCATCCATGAGATGTCACATGCCACCATATTTGTGAAGGACAGCATCGACTTTAACGAAAACCTCGCGACGTTTATCGGTGACCGCGGGGCGGAGCAATTCCTCCTTTCAGTGTATGGAAAAGAATCGGAAGAGTACACGACTTACATGAATGAAGACCGCGACTACGTCATGTTTTCCGAACATATGCTGCGCGGCGCGGAGAAACTCGATAGCCTCTACAATACTTTCAGCGAATCAGACCCGGTAAAAACAAAGGCAATCCTTAAGAAGGAAGCCATCCAGGATATTGTCAATTTACTCGACACGTTATCCCTGCGGGCCACGCAATCGAAACCATCCCTGCGCTTCCAGAACAATCTCCCCAATAACGCGTATTTCATG
>CBFGXV010000169.1:0-6187 GCA_965652755.1 uncultured Chryseosolibacter sp.
TGACAAATCCGGCTTCGTCGGAGCAGAGGTAGAGTGCGAGGGCGGCGATCTCGGAAGGTTTGCCCATACGGCCGATGGGTTGTGTCTTCGAGAGCTTCCTGAACATCTCTTCTTCATTTCCGGGGTAATTTGCTTTCAGAAATCCGTCGACGAAAGCGGTATGTACGCGGGCGGGTGAAATACAATTACAGCGGATATTATCTGCGATGTAATCCTTCGCCACAGACAGTGTCATACTGAGTACCGCGCCCTTGCTCATGGAATACGCAAACCTGTCGGACAATCCCAACGATGCGGCTACTGACGCAAGGTTGAGGATAACACCCCCACCCTGCTTTTTCATTTGTCCGACGGCGGCCAACATCGCGTTGTAGACACCCTTTACGTTGACATTGAAGATCCTGTCAAAATCTTTTTCACCAGTGGTGTCCAGCTTTCCGATGTGGGCGATCCCGGCACTGTTGACAAGAATATCGATCCGGTTTTCCGCGGCGATGATATCATTGAAGATGCTCGTTACCTCAGCCTGATCGGCGACGTTGCAGCGTATGGCGGTGGCGCGGCCATTATTGGCGATGATATGTTGCCTTGTTTCCTCCAGGGCCTGCTCATTGAGATCGAGGAGAAATACTTTTGCGTTGCGGGCGGCAAACAGTTCGGCAATGGCCTTACCGATTCCACTTCCAGCGCCTGTGATGACAGTGATTTTCTTTTCGAGTGTAAACATGCGGGCAAACTTAGTGACTTTGATGCCCACTTAAAAATGCATCCCATTCACTGCCCTGATCGTTGAGGTGATCCTTTAGAAAAATGGAGTAAGATGGCTTCGCGGGTTTTTTGCGCAGGTTCATTCCTGCTTCTTCCGGAGTGTAGTCTCCTTTTTTTGTATTGCACTTCTTGCACGCCGTCACCAGATTCGTCCATGAATCGACACCGCCGCGGGCGCGCGGTGTCACATGATCGATCGTCAGCTCTTTACGCGTTCCGCAGTACTGGCATTCGTTGCCATCGCGCTTGAATATATTCTGCCGGGTAAGATTAACGCCCTTGTAGGGGGCGTTGACGTACCGGTTCAGACGGATCACTGACGGCATTGGGAAAGACTGGGTCACAGACCGAAGCTTGTAGCCATTGGCGGGACGGACCAATTCGCTTTTTTTAAGATAGACTAGGATGAATGCGCGCTCCACTGAACATACCATCAGCGGGCTAAAATCCTGATTTAAGACCAGTACCCTCGTATTCATGATGGTAAGATAAGTCCAAATCCGATAACTACCAAAGCGAATTTATGTGAATGTACTGGCAATCGTCCGGATTGCTAATCCGGTAAGATCCTTCGGATCGCTGATAGCTTGTGCGTGATGGTCTTGCTTTCAGCGGCGTGAATTCCCTGGTCGTTCAACTGATCAACGCGGACTTTCCCCGAGGCGTGTATGATCTTATTTTCAGCAAGTAGTATCCCCGTATGTATTGTCTTTCCCTCTTCATTGCTGAAAAATGCCAGATCGCCCTGTCGTGAAGCGGGCAGCGAGTGTACGGCTTTACCCTGGTTCACCTGCTGCGACGCATCGCGCAGCAGATTGTATCCGCAGATCTTGAATACCACTTGCGTAAAGCCGGAACAGTCGATTCCAAACGGGCTCTTGCCTCCCCACTGATATGGACTGTTCAGATACTTTAAAGCAATGGTCCGCATGTAATCAAACTCGCGCCGCTGTCCGACGTTCTTGGCTTCTCCATTGAACGCGAATTGTTCCTCCATTTTGAAAAGCTCCGAGCTCGAGATGGGTATGATGCTGCCCATGAGCACAACCTGCGGACTTTTATTGTACAGCAACGTGGCTGTCAGGTCGGTGGTGATCTTGAAGTCCGCGTGATTGATATGATTGAAGTACTCCGCAGAGATTGGTTGATGTTGTTTGGCATCGATCCATCCCTCATATTGATCAAAGTGGCCACGGATCCGCATCCATTTTCCATTTGGCGAGCGCTCCAGCACGGTGTAATGATCTCCGAACAAGAGCTGGCTCACCTGCTCAGACTGATCCGCCGGATCCCTGCGCATACTCACAACACTCAGGCGGCAAACGCCATAATCAATATCTTCCATCTGTCACGTGAGGTTTTCGCACATCTGCGGTATTATCGAATGTTATAATTTCAATTTGCTGAGTTCGCGTTTTGCATCTCTTTCCTTGATGCTGTCCCGTTTGTCGTGCATTTTTTTGCCCCGCCCAAGCGCGATCTCCATTTTGGCGAAACCCCTGTCGTTGATAAACAACCGGGTCGGAACGAGGGTGAGGCCTTTTTCCTCAGAACGCGCCTCCAGCTTTTTCAGTTCCGAGCGCTTTAACAACAGCTTCCGTTCGCGTGTAGCCTCATGGTTGTAATGCGTTCCCTGCGCATAAGGAGAGATATTTACGCCTTTTACAAATAGTTCGCCGTTGTTGAAATATCCGTAACCATCCTGCAGGTTAATCTTGCCTTCGCGGATGGATTTGATCTCCGTTCCCGTGAGCACGATGCCTGCCACGTATTTATCCAGCAACTCATATTCGTATGAGGCCTGCCGGTTTTTGATGTTGACATCTTTTGCAAAGCGCTGTTTACTCATGGGCGAAAATTGATCTAATTTTTTCCAGCGTCAAAATTTTCTGGCCGGTTTTACCTCTTGCAATTAACCGGTCGCCGACCCTGGCCTCGAAAGAGCAGACGAGCTCGCCGCCGGAAAAATTTTCAAACATCCCAATGAATACAATTTCCTCGCCAACAAAGGCGGGATTTTCGTGGCTTATTTCCAGGTAAGTACCAACGCCTTCTTCGTAGTCGTCCTTCATTTCCAACGCGAACTGGCGCGTCGTCCATTCAACATCCCGTGCCAGGGCGAATGTCGAACAGACATTATGAACAACAGAGCCGTGAAAACCGGCCACATCCTGCGGTTTAACGACGGTCCGGTATTGTCTGATATCACCGGCTTTAAATATTTGTTTCATGTATGGAGGCTAATGTCTTCACGAATAACGGGCCAGAAAAGGGGCGCCTGTGTCTTCCGCCCGCAAGTAACAGATTATACGGGCATCCGGGCCAGCGGAGTTACATCCAGTGAAGAAAACTCTTTTTTGAGAAACTTATAATGCGCTGCCATACCGATCATTGCGGCGTTGTCAGTGCAGTACTCAAATGCGGGGATGTAGACATTCCATCCCTTTTTTTCTGCCAGAGCGAGAAGACTCGCGCGCAACCCACTGTTGGCCGAAACTCCTCCGGCGATTGCGATCTCGCGTATCCCTGTCTGATCGCTAGCCTGCTCCAGTCGCGACAGCAACATAGACACCAGTGTATGCTGCAGGCTTGCACAAATGTCCGCCTGGTGATGCGAGACAAAGTCGGGATCTTTCTTTTTCTCATCCCGCAGAAAATACAGAAAGGCCGTCTTGATACCGCTGAATGAAAAATCCAATCCCGGCATCGATGTCTGCGGAAACTTGAAGGCATGCGGATTACCCTCGCGGGCATATTTGTCTATCAGCGGGCCTCCGGGATATGGCATCTCCATGATCTTTGCAGCCTTGTCAAAAGCTTCCCCTACTGCATCGTCCTGCGTTTGCCCGATCACCTCCATTTCCAGGTAGTCCCGCACCAGCACGATTTGCGTATGCCCTCCGCTGACCGTAAGACACAAAAAGGGAAAGCTGGGAACGGGTTCATCGATAAAATGCGCCAGTACGTGGGCCTGCATGTGGTTTACCTCGATCAATGGGATCCCCAGGCCGAGAGCCAGCCCTTTTGCAAAGGATACGCCAACCATCAGCGACCCGATAAGACCAGGCCCGCGGGTGAAAGCGATGGCATCCAGATCCGATTTGCGGACATCGCATTCGTCCATGGCTTCCTTTACCACCATCACGATGTTTTGCTGATGCGCACGCGATGCCAGTTCGGGTACCACGCCCCCGTATTTTTGGTGAACTGCCTGTGAGGCAATAATATTATTGAGTACCTTGCCGTTTCTGATAACAGACGCGGAAGTCTCATCGCAGGAGGATTCAATGGCAAGAATGATGGGAAGCATGGACTACAAATGAACCGGCAAGTTATTAAAAAACGAGTTGTTAAAACATTGGCGTATTCCTTTACTACGCTGGTCTTCGTTCTCGTCGCCGGATTTCTGTTTCTTCAGATCCCTGCAATTCAGCAAAAGATCATCAACCGCTATCTCCGCGGTTTCTCCGATGTAACGGGTTTCAGAACATCCATCAGCGATTTCCAGCTTCTGTGGTTCGACCGCCTGGAACTGCGCAACCTGGAAGTTCTTGACCTTGAAAACAACAGAATGATCGGGGTCAAGAACGTGGTTATCAATTTCCAGCTCTCACAGCTCTTGGAAGATCAGGATGTTAACGTGGACGGAATATATCTCGACTCTGCCAATGTGTTTGTCACGCGCGTCAACGAGTCGGACACTTCCCGCGACCTCAACATCAATGTATTCGTCAACCGCATCAATGAAAAATATGGCGCCGGATCCGGAACCGGCCGTTCCCCGAGGGTCAACATCGGCGAGGCCATTCTGAACGAAAGCGCATTTACCTACATCGATCAGGACCGCGACTCAATCAAAACAGGATTTAACTATAACCAGTTCTCGTTTGACATCAATGAGGCGCTTCTTCAGAATTTCCTGGCGCTGGGTGACACCATCCAGTTCAAACTTCAGAGCCTGCTCGCCACAGAGAATGAATCCAAATTCAGGATCAATCAAATGTCGACATTTTTCAGGATCTCCCAGCAAAGCCTCGAGTTCGCCGGCCTCGACCTTCAGACGGGAAAGAGTACCATCTCCGACACCGTATTGTTCACCTATAACGGAAGAAGGGAACTCAACGAGTTTAATGAAAAGGTAAACATCCATGCGACATTAAAGAACACGGTGATCTATCCGGAAGACCTGGCGTTGTTTGCACCGGAAGCGAAACGCCTCACGCAGCCCGTGGTTGTAAACGGGATATTCAACGGCCGCATCAACGATTTCAAACTCACGGAGATGGAGCTACAGACCGGCAACAGCACCATGAAGGGTTCACTGGATATGGAGGGATTGCCTTTTCTCAGCGAGACTTTCACCATTCTCGAACTGAAGAACTCGGTGCTTGACTTCCGCGACCTCAAGGGCATTCTCGGGGAACAGGCCCTGGATCGCCTCACACCCCTCGGCCGCGTAACGATGGATGGACAATTCCTCGGCTACTTCACGGACTTTGTTGCCAATGGCGATTTTCACGGAAATCTCGGCCACATCAGCACTGACATAAACTTCAAAGTAAATGAGAAGAACTTCAACCGGTCTGTTTACAGCGGAAAGATCGCCCTGGAAAATTTCGCGCTCGGTACTTACCTCAGCGATACCGTCAACTTTCAGAACGTAACCCTCGACGGAAATGTCCGGGGATCGGGACTGACAATCCCAACCGCCGACTTCAAACTGAACGGTAGCATCGACAGGATCGGCATCAGGGATTACGAGTACACGAATATCAAGACCAACGCCCGTTTTGCTTCCGAATTCTTCAACGGGTATTTTGCTATCAATGATCCCAATCTGAAGTTCGTCACCGAAGGATCTATTGACCTTCGCGACAACGTGAACGAGATCAAGGTCAGGGCTAAAATTGACACGGCGTTCTTCCACAATCTGAACCTCAGCGACCGGCAGCTTTTTATCAGCTCTGCGCTGGACGTCAACATCAAAGGCCTCCACCTGGATAGCATCGTGGGCACTGCGGACATCAAGGACTTTCACATCATTCACAACGGACAGGCGCTCAGACTCGACGTGATCCAGCTCATATCGGAACAACAGGAACGGCAGCGCGCAATACACATCCAGTCTTCACTGCTCGACGGACATGTCGAAGGCGACTTCCTGCTGACCGACCTCACCCACGATCTCCAGACCGTGATCAACGAAATTCTGCTGAATATCCGGAATGATGAGCGGGCCATCACTTCCTATTACAAGCAAAAAAATTATCGCCCGAAATCATACCAGACATCGTTCCGCTTCTCACTCAAGAACATGGAACCGGTGATCAAACTTTTTGACGTCGATCTCCTTGTTTCCACCAATACACTCGTCGAAGGAAAATTTACCAGCGGGTATACGACCATCCTCCAGGCCTTT
>CBFGXV010000170.1:0-6187 GCA_965652755.1 uncultured Chryseosolibacter sp.
TGCTGGGTATTTTAATAGCCCCGGAAGCGGGTAAGATAACCCGGAGAAAAATACGCGATGAGGCTGACCGGTTCATCGATCAGCGCGCGGATATCAAGCTCGAAGGAAATGCTGAATTCCGTTTCAACATCGTGAATTTCCTGAAAGGCGCTGTTTTTGTCGATGCTGGCAACATCTGGTTGATCCGCGAAGATACAGACAGGCCTGGCGGCAGATTCCGCAAGGACAAATTCTTAACGGAACTGGCGGTGGGCACTGGCGCGGGCCTTCGCATGGACTTCAACTTTTTCGTACTGCGTTTTGATCTCGCATTCCCTTTGAGAAAACCCTATCTACCGGAAAATGAAAGGTGGGTGTTTGATGAGGTGGACTTTATGAGCCCCTCGTGGAGAAGCGACAATTTGATCCTGAACATCGCGATCGGTTATCCTTTCTAATCCACACCGGGTTTAATTCTGTGTATGAAATTCCTCCTTTACCCGGCATTGAAGATGCGTTGATCGCAGGTACGGGATTGAATAGATAAGCTTAACTAACTGAGTGAATTATGAAGACAAGTTTGATGTTTTTGCTGGGAATTGGAATGGGAACGGTGCTGGGTATTTTAATAGCCCCGGAAGCGGGTAAGATAACCCGGAGAAAAATACGAGATGAGGCTGACCGGTTCATCGATCAGACATTGCAGAAAAAGAGACAGCAGGCTGAGCTTAACCGGCTGGAGGCTTCTTTTGAGCGCGCCGAAACCGCGGCACTCGAAGAAAGCCGCTATACGATATAAAATCATAAACCTATGACAGAGTTATTTTATAGAGCCGCGGGAGTTGTCGTTGCACCTTTCCGGTATGCTGAGCGAGAGGCAAAAGCATTAAAAGAACATGTTAAGGAAGATCTGCAGACTTATGTGGCAATCTTTCTGAAACTGGCAGTGGCTGGTGTTGCAGCGGTGTTATTCCTGCTGTTCATCAGCGTGGCAGTTGCCAACTGGATCAATAATTCAATGGATAGCAACGTCGCCGGATTCTTGATCGTCGGAGCATTTTACCTTCTCATCGCTGCGACGATGTATATTCTCAAACTCGCCGATGATAAGAAAAAGAAAGAAGCCGATAATCAGCGCAAGGCTATGCATGGAAAGCCCATGGTGCATGCATAACGTATCAGCTGAATTCATAACAAAAAAAGCCAGTTTCGACTGGCTTTTTTTGTTTATACCAACGCGACGCGTTTACCTGCGATTAGTGTTCCGCGTCTGATTGCGGCTGCGGCTGAATTTTTTCTTGCCTCCGGATGATCTGTTATCCTTCGAGGCGGATCTTGAGTCAAACGTTGGTGACTCACCCACCTCCGCAGGCAACGGAAGCTTAAGGATCTCGTTGCCGATCAGTTTCTCCACCTTCTGAAATTTCCAGTGGTCTTTCTCATTGACGAATGTGATGGCTGTTCCCGTTCGCTCGGCGCGCGCAGTCCGTCCAATCCTGTGGACATAATCTTCAGCATCGTGCGGGGTGTCGTAATTCACAACAAGCTCGATGCCTTCTACATCAATTCCCCTTGAAAGGATATCAGTGCCGATGAGCATTTGAAGTTTGCGGCTCTTGAACTGGTTCATAATATCTTCGCGCTCCGACTGTTCCAGATCAGAGTGGAAAGCGCGCGCCGACAGGCCCGCCTGCATTAGCTCGCGCCCGAGTTTCTTGACGTTCTCTTTACTGTTCGCGAAAATGATCGCACTCTTGTAATCATTGTTCAGCAACAGGCTCCGCAGCAGTGGCATCTTCTGATGGTCATGAACCAGATAAGCCTGCTGTTGGATTCCCGATGCGGGTTTGGAAATCGCTATGCTGACTTCTTTCGGGTTGTTTAGAATAGCTTTGGCAAGTGAACGGATCTTCGGTGGCATTGTCGCGGAAAACATCAGTGTCTGACGATCCGCCGGCAATTGCTTGATGATACGCACGATGTCTTCGTAGAAACCCATATCGAGCATGCGGTCTGCTTCGTCGAGCACGAGGTGCTTCAGGTGACTAAAGTCGACCTTGCCCATCGCCAACAGGGAGATCAATCTGCCGGGTGTGGCAATGATGATATCAGCTCCGCTTTCCATTGCCTTGCGTTGCTGATCAAAGGTGGCGCCATCACTTCCGCCATATACTGGCAGGGAGCTGACGCCTAGGAAATAAGCGAATCCCTCTACCTGCTGGTCTATCTGCAGCGCAAGCTCGCGCGTTGGCGCGATTACCAGAGTATTGAGGTGACGTGAGTGCCCGCTGGAAATCTTGTTTAGCAGGGGAAGTATGTATGCCGCTGTCTTTCCGGTTCCGGTCTGTGCGCAGGCAATAAGGTCATGATTTTCCAGAATGATGGGAATGGTCATTTCCTGTACAGGGGTGGGCTTTAAGTAGCCCATCGAATCCAGGCCTTCCACCAGCCGTGGTTCGAATTTGAAATCACTAAATGTCAAAATTGGATGGTTATTATAATTTTTTTCAGGGTAATAGTCCCCGATATACAAAAATGGTCAAAAAAAACGTATGATCCGCAGAGACCGGATCGAAGTCTAATCCTAAACCTGAAATACCCGTAAAAAGTTTATCAACGGCCTCAATGTGGCTTTTTCGCCACGGGCGATCAGGTTTCCGCTTTGGGCGATCAGGCTCCAAAAGAGCTATTTGATATTGAAATACTCCTTTGCGTTGCCATAGCAGATGGCCTCCACCATCGCCCCGATGTGGTTGAGGTCATCAGGGAGCTCCCCTCTCCCGACATCCCGGCCCAGCAGATTACAGAGAATCCTTCTAAAATACTCATGTCGCGGAAACGACAGGAAACTTCGGCTGTCTGTAACCATTCCCACAAAACGCGATAGCAGGCCCATATTTGACAACGCATCCATTTGACTTTCCATACCACTCTTTTGGTCGAGAAACCACCAGCCGGAACCATACTGCATTTTTCCAGGGTGAGAACCGTCGTTAAAGTTCCCTGTCATGGTTGCAAACAATGCGTTGTCCGAAGGATTCAGGTTGTAGATGATTGTCTTTGACAACTGGTTGGTATTATCAAGGTTGTTAAAGAACTGTGACATCTTGCGCGCCTGGGAGAAGTCACCGATGGAGTCGAAGCCGGTGTCAGGCCCGAGCTCGCGCATCATACGGCTACTGTTGTTGCGCAGCGCCCCCACATGGAACTGCTGAACCCATCCTTTGGCGTGGTACATTCTTCCAAGCGCTGTCAGTACCGCGCTTTTGAAGACGTGCTGTTCACGCAGATCGTCATTCTTGCCTGATCGGAATTTCCCAAAGATCGAGTCGGCTTCCTTTTCGGCGTCCTGCTCAAAGTACATATGCTCAAGACCATGATCCGACGCGCGGCATCCAAGACTGTCGAAATAATCCACCCTCGCCTGCAGTGCACTCAAAAGATCGCCATATGAACGGATGGTTTTTCCCGACGCCGATTCAAGCTTTTCAAGATATTGGACCCATGTTTTATTGTTCTCGACCGCGTAAACCTTATCCGGACGAAAAGTGGGAAACATCCTGAATGCAACCTTTTGTTTGGCGAACTGTTGATGGTATTGAAGGTTGTCTGTCGGATCGTCCGTCGTACAGACTACTTCTACACGCATCCTGGTCAGGAGATTCTGAACGCTGAAATCTTTTTCGCGCAGCATGGCGCTGCATGTATTGTATATGTCACGAGCGCTCGTCGGATCGAGTAGCCTGTCCACACCAAAATAATTCCTGAGCTCAAGGTGTGTCCAGTGATAGAGCGGATTGCGCATCGTGTAAGGCACAGTCTCGGCCCATTTGAGAAACTTCGCGAGTGGATCCGCCTTGCCGGTGCAATATTCTTCGGGTACGCCATTGGTGCGCATAGCCCTCCACTTGTAGTGATCGCCCTCGAGCCACACCTCTGTAAGGTTTGTGAACTGCCTGTCTTCCGCAATGTCCTGCGGTGAAAGGTGATTGTGATAATCTATGATCGGCATACCTGAAGCATGCTGATCGTACAGGTATTTTGAAAATTCGTTTTCAAGCAGGAAATCCTCGCCGCAGAACGCTTTGGAAGTTTTGATCATATCAGGTTTATTTTAGTGCAGCATACTGAGCAAACCCAATTCAAGTCCCCTCAATTCCGCGAGGCCGCGAAGCCTTCCGATGGCGGAGTATCCCGGATTCGTTTTTTTCCGAAGATCGTCCAGCATCTGGTGTCCGTGATCAGGCCGGAAGGGCAATGGTGTATTTCTCTTTTGCTGAAGTTTTACAAGTTCCGACATCACAGCCACCATGTCTACATCTCCGTCGAGATGATTTGCCTCGAAGAAACTACCATCGGCATCGCGGCGCGTGCTGCGCAGGTGAACAAAGTTGATGCGATCGCCCAGCCTTTTGACTATTCCAGCAAGGTCGTTATCCGCTCTCACGCCGAATGAACCAGTACAAAAACAAAGTCCGTTTGCAGCGCCTTTGTATGCGTTGAACAATTGTACCGCATCCGCTTCTGTGCTCAGCACTCTTGGAAGGCCGAATATTGGAAATGGCGGATCGTCAGGATGGATCGTGAGCTTGACGCCTGCCTCGTCTGCAACGGGTCCGATAGCCGCGATAAATGCATAGAGATTGCTTCGCAGCTTTTTGTCATCGATCGATCTGTACTCATTCAGCGCGTCCTGGAATTGTTCGACTGTATAACCTTCTTCCGCGCCTGGCAGACCAGCCAGTACGTTTTTCTTCAGCGCGTTAATGTTTTCTTCACTCGCCTTTTCCATCCATACCTCTGCCTTTCCAATCAGGCTCCGGGGGTGCTCCTTCTCCGCACCCGGCCTTTTTAAAACAAACAGATCGAAAGCCGTGAACGCAACCGCATCAAACCTCAGCGCTTTAGATCCGTCTTCCACAACGTACTCCAGATCGGTTCGCGTCCAGTCGAGCACGGGCATAAAATTGTAACAGATGGTTTTGATTCCACACGAGGCAAGATTGCGTATGCTTTCCTGGTAGTTGGCAATGAATCTCTCGTAGCCCGGCTTTTGTTTCTTGATATCCTCATGAACCGGCACGCTCTCAACGACTGACCATCGCAGTCCGGATGCTTCAATTATTGCTTTGCGTTTCTGAATTTCATCCACGGACCAAACATCTCCATTTGGCACATGGTGGAGCGCTGTGACGATTCCAGTCGCACCTGCCTGCCTTATATCCGGCAGACTTACCGGGTCGGAAGGACCGAACCACCGCCATGTCTGCTCAAGCTTTTTTATATCGGACATCTATAATTGTTTAAATATTTAACTCTCCACCAGAGAACTTTGAACCTGAACGATTCTACACTCCGCAAAAAACATTAAATCCTCCGTCGACCGGCACATCGACGCCTGTTACAAACTTTGATGCGTCTGAGCACAGCCATATCAGGGTGCCGATCAACTCTTCGGGAACGCCGAATCTTCCAAAGGGAGTACTGTTGATGGCGGCCTGACCGCGCGCCGTATAAGTGCCATCTTCATTGGTGAGCAGCTTTCGGTTCTGCTCGGTAATAAAAAAGCCGGGGGCGATTGCGTTAACACGAATTCCTTCTCCAAATTTTTTTGCCATTTCGATTGCAAGCCATCCCGTAAAATTATCGACGGCAGCCTTTGCCGCCGAATAACCCACCACGCGTGTGATCGGGCGGAAAGATGACATCGAAGCAATATTAATCACAACTCCCTTCTTGTTCTTTGCCATCACGTCGCAGAAGATCTTTGTCGGGAGCACCGTGCCGAGAAGGTTCAGGTCAACGACTTTCTGAAACTGATCGATCTGAAGGTCGAAGAAATTCTGCTCCGGCATGATGACGGCGCCTGGCATGTTTCCTCCGGCAGCGTTAATAAGGATGTCGATTGTTCCGTGCTCGCGGAGGATCTGTTCTTTGGCTGAAGAAAGTTGCGCGGCGTCAAGTACATCTGCCTGAACAAACATCGCCTTTTTTCCTGCGTCCCTGATTTTTTTCAGAAGCGCGTCACCATTCTCCTTTTTTCGTCCGAGCACTACGACGCGGGCTCCTGCCGACGCCAGGCCGATGGCCATTGCTCCGCCGAGTACTCCCGTACCGCCGGTAATTACTGTTACTTTGTTGCTGATGTCAAATAATCTCAGTGGGTCAACCATGTATACTTGTTCGTTAGATAAATATTCTAAATGCG
>CBFGXV010000171.1:0-6160 GCA_965652755.1 uncultured Chryseosolibacter sp.
TAAAATACTTCTCTTCAAAGAACAGTTTGAATACAAGACCTGATACAACGAGCACGGATACGAGCCCGGCGGCGAACTTGTAAAGTGCAATGGATCGGGCTCCGCCTCCCCCCTTCTGAGCTGCGTCTTCGCACGGTGCATGCGGGTCAGTCGACATCTTCTCTTCAGCCGAGCCTGTACCAGAATGATGGGTTCTACTATTTATCCTCCTCAACAGGACGTCAAAGTCAACTGGAACAACAGGCTTCTCCAATTCTGTTTCATCCCACTCTCCGGCTAGTAATGCTGCGACTTCCTCCTCGTGAGCGGGGTCACTCAGCCACTCGTATACGCTTCTGGCTTCGTCCTCTTTGCACTCACCGTGATAGAACTTCTTTAAGAGAACTTTATCAATTTTCATAAATGGTCATCGCCGTTAGGTGGTAATACACAAAAAGCACTTCCATACCCTTACCCGGCGTTTAAAAAAACTGCTCAAATCCAAAAAGGACCGGTATAGTCACTTTTTAACCGTTCATCCCATTTTTTCAACCACACAAAGGGCTTACCTGACTATACAAGCAGAAAGAGAAGTCCCTATTTGCATGGTTTTGCAAACGAGTGAAAAGAGGGACTTCAACGGCCTCAGAGTACAGGATCCCAGACGTTGCTAAAATCAAAGCGAGCAACTCACGATCTGTCGCTCTCAGACAACAAGAATCGCATTGCTTTTACCAAACCCACCTAAAAGGACATGAGCATGACAACCCGGGAATTGATAAGCGGAATCAGGGAGAATGATCTCACCTGCTTTGAACAATTATTTATGACTTATCGGGTTAAGCTGTTCAATTTCTCATACAGGCATCTGAGATGCCGGGAAGACGCCGAAGAAGTGGTGCAGGATACGTTCGTAAAGATCTGGGAAAACCGGGCTAAACTCAATCACGAGCTTTCCTTCAATTCCTATGTATTTACCATTACCAAAAATCTTATTATCAACAAGGTCAGAAGAAAAGTCGCGGAACCGCGGTTATTCGATACCATCGCCGAGCATTCCGCCCACGCTGAAAACACGGAGAACGAGATCATTTATCGCGACTACACAACCGTTGCCGATCGCGCGATCCAAAACCTGCCTGCCCAGCGTCAACTTGTTTACAACCTCAGCCGTCAGGACGGGCTCACCTACGAAGAGATCGGACTTCGCCTCGGCATCTCTGACCGCACCGTCGAAGCACACCTTCGCAAGGCACTGAAGACCATCAGGGAATTTCTCTACCTGCACACGGGCCTCGCTCCTGTCGTGCTCATGCTTACTGTACTGCACCAATAGTTTCCTTGCATTGTCCGCCGATCAGGTAATCCGCCAACTCATGAATTTCCGCCAGGCAGATCAATGAGCTCGCAGCAATTTTCCGCCCGTTCAACGTGACAAGCACGATCAAAAAAAAACGGGCATCCATTGGATGCCCGGAATTAACCCTGAACCTAATATCTTCAAACTTTCTGTTACAATACTTTGCTGTCTTCTTTCTCACGCATCCCAATGGCGGGTTCGGATAAAGATGTCTTCGCGCCAAACATTTCCTTTAATTGGCGTTCGGGTGTCGTCCCTCTGGTCAAGGCATACTTCATCCATGAATAATACAGCAGCGCTGTAACGATCATTCCGTTGATCAGCGATATAAAAAATTCCTGCGTATAATATCCTACGAGAAAACCGCCAATCCACGCGACGTACGCCGCCGGATTGTACTTCATGTCGGGAGTGCCGACGCGCTCGTACAAGGTTCTCCGCTTCGGAAAGAACCAGTAATCAACAATAACCGTCATGGCGATAGGTCCCACCAACCATGAGAGGAATTGAAGGAAAAAGTTAAACACCTGGTCTGCGCCAACCCAGGAGAAGAACATCGCCGCTCCCCAGGAAATGAGCAGCACGAGCTTGCGGGTCTTTTCTTCGTTCTTGTACTCGGGGATCGGTGGTGCAGCCATCAGGTTCGCGGCGAAATAGATCGCGGCCATCGCAGTAGACCATGAGCCCAGGAAAAGAACACCAAAGGTGATCTCCATCAGTCCGAACTGATCCATGATGAGAAAGATATTCCACTCGCCCGTTGCCAGTGCACCCAGCGTTGCTCCTGTGTATTGAATGACCATCAACACCCCGTACGTGAGGAATAAACCCCATGCGGCCTGTTTTTCAGTTTTGTAAAATCTTGTAAAGTCGGAGATCACAGTATTCGCATGCAGCCATCCGCCCGCTGCTGCAGTAAATACTACTAACGCTGAAGCCGTCCCTACCGGTGATTTTGCAATGATCGCTGACAGGCCACCACCCACGTCCAGCGCAACCCAAATGGTCGAGACGAGAATAACGACAATGGCTGGAACCGCAACGTAGTCGACAAACGCAATCCACTTCATTGTCTTATAAGCGGGGATGAGGAAGATAATACCGATGGCGATCGTGATAAGCCAGAACAAAAATGTTGACTCCGGTGTCACGCCAACCACGTTTATAAAGGCATCACGTGTAAGGTTGAGAATCACAGCGAACCACACCACGGTTGTAATTGACATGATAAAGTTCGGCAGGATCACCCCCGTGTTCCCATACGAAAAACGAAAGATCATGGCGCTGGTATATCCGGTGCGGGTGCCGATGATACCAATCAATATTGATATCACACTGTTGAACACGCCGGCCATCGCAATGACAATCATGGCATCGCGGAATGACAACTGGGATCCCACCAGTCCGCCGACAAGCAGACTTGATACAGTCAGGACAAGTCCCCACAAAATAAATGTGTTGCTCCAGAAACCCAGGCGTTTTGACTGGGGCAAACGCGACCGCACAGCATCGCCCGTTGTGGTGGGCTGGGTCTGATTAATGACTGATTCCATAGGTTAGTGATTTAGGTTGAAAATTGTATTGCGTTACTTTGCGAAGCGGTTGAGCCTCCATTGAATCCAAACCTCCCAACAAGAGACAGACATTCTTTCCACGGCTTGATACCTTCTGAAGCCGTTTCATCCATGAGGCTCGCGGCCGCAGCGCACACTCCCATTACAAGGCAGTCGCGAATGTCCATGCCTTCATGGATCCCTCCCAGCACGCCCGCAGCGAATGCATCGCCCGCGCCAACTGTTCCTTTGATCGCGGCAGTAGGAATGCGCAGGGTTTCCTGAAACATTCTTTCGCCATTGCTGCCCGCAGCCAAAACACCTTTCGGAAAATGAATGATCACCCATTGACGGACGCCCATTTCAAGGATAGCATTTGCTGCGGCATATGCGTCGCCGGAGCGGAAGTCGCCTTTCTCATCGACCACATCGAGTCCGGTTAACATCCTGGTTTCGAAATCATTGATGAACAAAATGTCGGTGAATTTCAGCGATGGCGGAATGATACGCTTATAACGGTCGGACTGTTCGCTGACGACATCTGCTGACGTTATCAGCCCGCTTTCGCGCGCCTTTTTCAGCACACGCGCGGCGCCGGTCATCCCGCTACTATCCACTGCGTCCAACCCGTCGAGGAGCAGAAGATACCCCAGATGAAAGATCTTCGCCCGTGTGTTGCCGAAATCAAAATATGTTTCGTCCAGTAACGCGTTTGCACCGCGGTAATGAAAGAACGTGCGTATCCCTGAAGAAGCTGTGGTCATTACATCCGTGTAGGAAGTGCTTTCGCCCTCAAGGATCTTTATTTGCGCACATCCGATATTCCTTTGACTGCATTGCCGCAGGATCTCCTGTCCGTTCTCATCGTCGCCGATGACACCTATTCCGTCAAGAGGAAAATCGAATGCCATCCGGTTTAGAGCCTTGAGTACATTGAAGGGCGCCCCGCCGTGGCTCAGGCTTTCCGAGAGAATGTTCGCAAGTCTCTCCTGTGAGGGATAGACGTCAATAACCTTTACCCGATCAATGATCCAGTTGCCGCCGGCCAGAATACCATGCCTTGATTTCTCCTGCATATAAAACCAAATACTTTAATGTGCGATCATTTTAACTTCATGCGTCTGGTGCGATCTTAGCGCAGCTTCAAATACACGATGGCTCATCACGGCTTCATCCGGGCGCATACACCCGAGACGATCACCCAGAAAACCCTCGCGTTCGGCAAAATACGCCGTCAGCATCTGCATGACGCCGTCGGAAAATCCAGGCCCGAAAATCGAGCCCGTCATCGTGGGGAATGCCATCTGCAACCCCAGGTCTATCCGCCGCCACGATTGTCCCTGCTTCCGGTCATATACCCAAAGCGTTCGTGAATCCATGGTGTTGTAACGCACCCCGCCGTCCGTGCCCAGAACTTCGATGAACCACGAGTTCTTCTCACCCGGCGCCAGCCGTTTCATCTCGAGTGTCATCGGAACCTCTGCTTCCTCATCATCCACCGCCGTCATCAGCGAAGCGTAGTTCCATGTGTCACCTTCCGTCCATGCCCCGCCTGCGACTGAGCCCGGCGCCTTGACCTTTTGAAGATGCGCATAAACCCGTTTCGGCACCCATCCCATCCGCAGGGGAATATGGAGGACATGCATACCCAGATCGGCCATTACACCGATCTCGCTGCAGCTTCCGGGCTGTGTTTCGCGGTTGACAGAAGTTACCTGATCCAGCTCACTCGAGTGACAGAACCCCGCCTTGATCTCGATGGTACGTCCAATTCTCCCCGAATTCAATTCTGAGATTACCCGTTGTGCGCCGGGAAGAAATGGCATCTCGGAACTGCACCTCACAAACCTTTTCAATTGCTCAGCTCTCCCGGCGACAGCAATCGCAGCATCCAGATCGACACCGAACGATCTTCCCGCGAAAAGATCTTTCCCCGCATCCAGCACGTCGAGGTAATATTTTTTGTGTAAGTGATGCGGAAGCGCTACGTACACAACATCAATCAAATCGTTACCAAGCAGCTCGCGGTAACCCGTCGTCAATCCTTGCGGGAGCAGCTCGGCGCGCGGCGAGAGCTTCCTCTCATCCTCATCACAGACCGCGGAGAGCTCGACGTTCAGCCCGTACTTGCTTAATGTGAATCCACGGCCGAAGGTACCGGCTACTTCCTCGCCAATCAACCCGCCGCCGATGATCCCGACCTTCACTGTTTTCATTCCTACTTCCCTTTAACAAGTCCGATCACATCTTTAGGTTGAGCGTTATCGTGAACAATAGCCATCAACGCTCTGGTCATGCCTCCTGGATTCTTATGCTGCACAACGTTTCTTCCGTACACAATTCCCTTCGCGCCCTGCTGCATGAGGCGATAGGTCCTGTCAAGGATCTCTTCGTCACTGGCACGTCCGCCGCCGCGCACGAGGACCGGAATAGAACCAGCAACTTCCACGACTTTGTGATACGCCTCGACATCGTCTGTAGGGTCGGCCTTGATCAGGTCTGCACCCATCTCCACCGCCTGCCTGACCATTGGGGTAATTATCTTGATGTTACCATCAACCATGTAACCCCCAGCCTCATGGTTAGGACGGAACACAAGTGGTTCAATCATCAAAGGCATGGAATAATGGTCACACATCGGCTTTAGCTTGAGTATGTTCTGCACACACTGGTCGGTAACTTCCGGTGCGCCCGGAATGTGAAAGAGGTTCACAACCACGCAGGCCGCGTCGAGGCGCAATGCCTGCAATACAGGCTCTTCGATCATCCTGCTGTAGAGAACTTTCGGAAGCTCCAGACCGTACACATTGGCTACATCCGTGCGCAACACCAGCGCCGGCTTCTTTTTACCAGGTACGGACTGCAGATGGCGTGCTTGTCCTACCGTGAGCTGAATTGCATCCGGATCAGCTTCGATCAATATCTTTACCGATTTGTCAATGTTTTCGATTCCTGACAAAAAGGTATACTCTGAGAAAAAACCGTGGTCGATTGCGACATCGAAGCACTTGCCCGATTTTTCGTTGAATAACCTGTTGAGTCTGCTCTGTTTCATCTGTCTGGTTGTATTAGTTATAATGATAGTTGTTACATTGATTATGTAGTCGCAAGGCAAATACCTTTACGGCTGCAGGATCTTCATGATGCCCGGCATGTGCGGACAGTCGGTGATCAGGATGGACGGCCTGAATATAAGACTCAAGCCATCCATCATGTTGCATCCTTTCCGCAAGTGAGTTGCCGACGATTGCAATCCGATCACCTAATT
>CBFGXV010000172.1:0-6146 GCA_965652755.1 uncultured Chryseosolibacter sp.
TGCTCAATTTGCCGGCGCCCTTAACCTGAACTCGAATGCTGTGCGCGGTGCGCTGGTCGCCGGCGCCGCGAATATTACGACGGCGGAGATTGAAGGAACGCAAATCGCGGGCGTCTTTAACATAGCCACTTCTGCTACCTCTGCCGCGCAAGTTGCAGGGGGCTTCAACCTCAGCTCCGCTACGGTGAAAGGCCTGCAGGGCGCCGGGGTGTTTAATATTGCAGGAGGCCGGATAAAAGGAGCTCAGATCGCGGGTGTTTTCAACATTGCAGGATCAGAAGTCAAGGGTGTACAGATCGCCCCGGTCTTTAACATCGCCTCCAGGGTCAGGGGAGTACAGATAGGACTGATCAATATTGCAGATAGTGTGAAGGGTATACCCATTGGTTTTTTCAGCCTGGTCCGGAAAGGCTACCACAAGATTGAGATCTCCGCCGACGAGATATTTTATAACAACCTTTCGTTTCGCACAGGTGTACGTCACCTCTACAATATTTTTACTGCAGGCGCGCGACCATCGACGTACCGGGAAGAACAGACTTTGTGGACTTTCGGTTATGGAGTTGGTACCGCTCCGAAAATGTCGGGAAAACTTTTTCTGAACATGGATATTACTTCCAACCAGATCGTTCAGGGCAACCGTATAGAGGCTATCAATTTACTGAACAAGTTCTATCTGGGATTTGATTACCAGGCTTTCAGAAAAATGTCTGTAACGTTTGGCGCGACGCTGAATGGATATGTGACAAAAAATTCTTTCGATGCGTATCCGCCCATTTTCGGGGATTATCACCCGGATATTTTTCTTGACCGGGATTTCGGCAGAGATCATAACCTGAAAATGTGGATCGGCGGAAAGGTAGGGCTGCGTTTTCTTTGAGCACTCTGGCGCACAGCACTGCCGCGCATTATTTGCAAGATCAATGAGATAGAATAGAGCGAAGTCGCTCGCTGTTCAAGGCGTTCTACTGAACGGCAACAGCGATTGGCCTGGCTCCGAGTTGTCGGAGCATCCGGGCGTGGCCCCGCAATGCGCCGAAAAATGTGGGTTCGGCTTTGTAAGGAAGGCCAAACTCTTCCGCAGTCGCTTTAACGATCTTCGAGATCTTCCTGTAATGAACGTGACAAACACCGGGGAACAGGTGATGCTCAACCTGGTAATTCAGACCGCCTACATACCATGAAAAAAGCCGGCTTTCGTTTGCGAAGTTTGTCGTCGTATGGAGCTGGTGTATTGCCCAGCTGTTATCCATTTTTCCACTGAGATCCGGCAGCGGGTAGTCGGATCCTTCAATCACGTGTGCAGGTTGGAAAATGATTGCGAGTATAAACCCGGCGATGTAATGCATGACAACAAACCCGAGTAGGATCTGCCACCACGTTACTGACAACACCAGCGCCGGTAGTATGAAGATATAAAATATATAGACAAACTTCGAAAACAGGAGAACTGCCCATTCTTTACCAATGCTGGTCTTCTGTTTCTTTACCAATCCGTCTTTCTGATATTTCTGTATGCGGACATAGTCTTTCACAAGCACCCACACCAGCGTCATCAGTCCGTAGAAAAACCACGCATAAAAATGCTGGAACCGGTGGAATACCTTCCACTCGCCGTGTGGTGACAGGCGAAGGATGCCCCGCGGGCTGATGTCTTCATCCACATCGTGAATGTTCGTGTACGTATGATGCAATACGTTGTGCTGCACCTTCCAGTTGAAAGCATTGCCACCAACGATATTCAACGATAGCCCGAGCAAATTGTTAATCCATGGTTTACTTGAATACGCGCCGTGATTTGCATCGTGCATCACAGACAGCCCAATCCCGCCGACGGCGATACCCATTACACAACACAACGCGAACATCCACCATATGTTCGTTACCACGCTTGTCATTATAAGCGCATAGGGAATCAAGTAGAGCAGAAACATGAACGCGGTCTTGATAAACATCTCGGCATTGCCGTTACGGCTGATGTTTTTCTTCTTAAAATATTCGTTTACTCGAAGGTTTAAAGTAGAATAGAACTCTGGTTTTTCTGAGGAAAAGCGGATTGTCTTCATGGCCGGTTTAGTTGGGCCATTCCCGCTGGAAAAAAGGGACGGCCAGCCTAAAGGTAGGAAAAATATCTGAGGAACGCGCGTTAGGCCGGCAAATGACCCGTGATGGCGCGTTTAGGGCAATTCCGCAATAATCGTCCGTCCTCCTTTGGTAATCTCACCAATCTTGACGGTGACTTTCGCGTCAAGCGGAAGGAAGATGTCTACACGCGAGCCGAACTTGATGAAGCCAAATTCCTGACCTTGCTCGATCTTTTGCCCCTCGTGGATGTACCACTTGATGCGGCGCGCAAGGGCGCCGGCGATCTGGCGAAATACAACCTCGGCACCATTCTGCATTTTTACGGCAACAGTAGTGCGTTCGTTTTCAGTACTCGACTTCGGGTGCCACGCGACGAGGTATTTCCCTGGATGATATTTAAAAAAACTGATGATACCGGAGACAGGCGCGCGATTGACGTGCACATTCACAGGCGACATGAAAATCGAGATCTGTTTCTTACGAGCCTTGAAGTATTCTGTTTCCTCCGTCTCCTCGATCACGACAACTTTTCCGTCAGCAGGAGCGAGAACATGTTTTGTGTTCGGTGTTATATCAAACACAGGATTCCTGAAAAACTGCAGGATCAGCAGGTAAAAAATAACACTCACGAGAATGGCCGAATTCTGAACAAGCGGACTTTCCGGATAATACGAAAACACCAGCCAGTTCAAGCCGAAAAGCACGATGAGAAGAATAAAAAGTACGGTATGCCCTTCGCGGTGGATAGTCATTGTCAAATGTTGTTAATCACAAATAAAACAGCCTTATTAAATTCTTCGGCTGGGGTGTAAAGTTACATTATTAAGAGAAATGTCGGAATAAATTTTCAGTCCGTCTTATGCGTTCGACTTTGTTTACCAGCACCTGATAAACAGTCGTTGGACGCGACTAGTAGCCTCCCCGGTATTTATATGTTTTCGCCACCTTATCGATTGCAACCATATAGGCGGCAATGCGCATGGAGACGTTATATTCCTTCGCGACGCGATATACGTTGGAAAAAGCATCCTTCATGATCCGGTCAGACCGCCGGTTAACTCTGTCCGCGGTCCACTTATATCCGAGCCGGTTCTGGACCCACTCGAAGTATGACACGGTGACACCGCCGGCATTTGCCAGAATATCCGGAACGACAATGATTCCTTTTTCATTGATGATATTGTCTGCTTTGGAAGACGTGGGGCCATTGGCTCCTTCGACGATCAGCTTTGCTTTTATCTGCGCGGCATTTGAGCTCCTTATTACATCCTCCGTGGCGGCAGGCACGAGTAAATCAACGGGGAGGGTAAGCAATTCTTCATTGGTTATTTTCTCAATACCCTCGAATCCCACAAGGGTGCCCTTGTGATTCTCCCGGTACTTTACAGCAGCCGGAACATCTATTCCCTTTTCGTTATAATAAGCCCCCGAAATATCACTGATGGCCTGTACGACAAGTCCGCGTTCATTGAGAAGCCGCGCGGCCCAGGATCCTACGTTTCCGAAACCCTGAACTGCACATGTCGCCTTATACGGGTTGATCTTCAATTTCTCCATCGCTGCCATAGCCGTCACCATCACGCCGCGGCCAGTGGCCTCTGTTCTGCCAAGGGAACCGCCAAGGACGATTGGCTTACCGGTAACGACGGAGTTCACTGTCATCCCCTGCATTCGCGAGTACTGGTCCATCAGCCACGCCATTTCCCTCGGCCCCGTGCCCATGTCGGGAGCCGGTATGTCTTTGTCGGGACCAAACACTTCGGCCATTGCCTGTGTGTATGCGCGAACCAACCGCTCGATCTCACCAGCCGACATCTCAAGCGGATTGCATGCAACTCCACCTTTTGCGCCCCCATATGGAATATCAACAACTGCGCACTTCCATGTCATCCATGCAGCCAGCGCCTTTACTTCGTCTATGTTGACGGCCGGATCAAAACGTATTCCACCTTTCGAAGGACCAAGTATGGTTGAGTGAATTACACGATATCCTTCAAACACACGAATGCTTCCGTCATCCATCGTGATCGGAAGAGAAACGATTACCTGCCGCGCCGGATTTTTTAAGACATTGTAAATCTCATCCTCCAGGCCAAGAAGCTGCGAAGCTTCGTGGAACCGGGACATCATTGCTTCAAAAGGATTCTCGCGATCTTTAAGGGGAGCGGGTTCGATATATGCCATAACGGAAAGATTACGGTTTGCCTGCGGAACTGTTCTCTAATGGGCTCCTTGCAAACCGTTGCAAAGATAGTAAAATAGGTGTAGTTGCAGTCGCAGGCGATGATTGCTGCTCGCGAAACTTGTCTAAAATATTTCGAGATAAGCAGCGATAAAAGGTGCGGAAATAAGCAGTCCGTCAAAGCGATCCAGGAAGCCGCCATGGCCTGGCAATGAGTCTCCCGAATCCTTGATCTCAATGCTCCGCTTGAGCAACGACTCGATGAGATCTCCAAAGGTACCGCCTACAATGATAATCACACCCACAATGATCCATTGCGAAATGGTTAGCGTGTGAAGAAACTGGGATGAGCCGTAAGCGAAGATCAGTGCCAACACCGCGCCTCCTATGAAGCCCTCCCATGACTTTTTCGGAGAGATACGTTCAAACAATTTTCTCTTTCCGAAAAAAGTACCCGCAAAATATGCGCCCGTGTCACTCGCCCAAAGGATCAACAACGATCCAAGAATGATCTCGAAATTGTATACACCCTCGTCAAAGACTATGACATTCAGCAATACAAAGGGTACTACGACATAAAAAATACCCAGGAACGTAAACGCGATATTTGTGAATGGCTTTCGCTCGAACTTCTTATAGAGTTTTATCATGTAGATACACGAGATTATCGGGAAGATAAGAATGTAAAACTCGGTCGGCATGGGCCTGCCGTTAACCGGTATACGACCTTCAATAAAAAAAGACAGGCAAAAGATCAGTACGCCGCAGAGCGTGCCAAAGGCCTTCTGGGGAGCAAGCCCATCAAGCCCGACCAGGTTATAAAATTCGAGAAGCGTGAAGAGGCAGATAATAAAAAAGATCGCAAAATATGTCCATTGACTGGACGAAACGCCGGCGATTATTGCAGCCGAACCAAGGATGCCCGTAATAAGCCTTTGCGTAAGATTACTGTATTTTTTAACGGGCGTCTCCAAGATCAATGAATGGCTATGTTTCTTTCGCGATAGTATTTGTAAAAAAAGTACAGCAGGGCAGCGGTCACAAGCCCGCTTATCATAACCATGCTCGGCGGCGCTGCGTCCGGACTTTCAAGATCGAAATTAAGCGTTCCTTGTTGGTAAAAGTACAGGGCCAGGACGGAAACACCATTATTAACAAAATGAGCGAATATTGCCACCATCAGGTTGCCTGACCAATAGTACAGATATCCAAACAACGCACCGAGAAGCAATCGAGGCACGAAACCAAAGAATTGCATGTGTATTGCGCTGAACAGGAATGCGGCAAACCATATCGAAAGGTGGATGTTAGCTGTCCCTCTCATCAACTCATTTTGAATGAGTCCGCGGAACACGATCTCTTCCCCAATGGCGGGGAGCACCGCGATGATCAGAATAGCAAGAAAAAGCTGCGCGCGGGAATCGAATTGCGTAAGGAAGGTTGTTAGTTCGGTTGCCGCGTCTTCGCGTTCGCGAGCCCAGTTCTCGAACTCATTCGCAAAATCAGGAAAGTTGAATTTTAAATTCCATTCGATAAAAACGGAATTGACAACCATAAAAATGATAACAATGAACGCCGTTATGAGCAGGGGGAGCCAGTCAACCTGCTTATTGAAAAATTCTCCGATAGATCTTCGGCGCCCCCGAAGGAATAACATTGGTGCGAAGATAAGGCCAAAAGCTGTTGCACTTCCCTGAATAATGTAAAGAGGAACTTTTAATTCAGGATGATCCAATGGCTGCTGGACTGCGTCCGCCAGCTGCATCATGGTTCCTTGATAAAAGGGAAGAGCAAGGAAAAAACCAACGATGGGTCCCACGATGACGAAGCCAAGGCCCACCATCAAAATAATGATAATCAGATTTACAACCGGGTGCTT
>CBFGXV010000173.1:0-6082 GCA_965652755.1 uncultured Chryseosolibacter sp.
CGCCTTCAAGGCCGACTCCAGGTTGTAAACAACTACTTCGACTAACATGAAAAAAGAAAAAGAAAGTCACACATGTGGGTCTCGTAACCGAGATAAAAGGCAGGGACGTTGTGAAATTCATTCATGCTTCCTCTTCCCTGGGCGTGGTGGAGACCAATATTTACGCTGACTATTATCAAAAAAGATTTCGCGGTGCGCGCCGCGTCATTCAATAATTGAAATAAATAGTTTAAGATTGCTCCATGACTACGCGGAGAGAATTTATTAAACTATCCACCATCGGCGGAAGCCTGCTGGCTACAACCGCGCATGGCGGGGGCCTGTCGCAACAGAATAAGCCGATCGTAATCTCGACATGGAATTTTGGACTCGCTGCAAACGCGGAGGCGTGGAAGATCCTTTCACAGAATGGACGCGCGCTTGATGCTGTGGAGGCGGGGGCAAAGGTTCCGGAAGCCGATCCGAAAGAAACCTCTGTTGGCTATGGCGGACTGCCTGACCGCGACGGCAAAGTCACACTTGACGCATGCATTATGGATGAAGCGGGAAACTGCGGATCAGTCGCTTTTCTCGAGCATATTGTTCACCCGATCTCCGTTGCGAGACTGGTCATGGAAAAGACGCCGCACGTAATGCTGGTCGGCGAGGGTGCGTTGCGCTTCGCGCTTGCGAATGGATTCAGGAAGACCAAATTGCTGACGAAGGAGTCCGAAAAGGCCTGGAAAGAATGGCTGAAGAAAGCCGAATACAAACCGGTAGTCAATGTTGAAAATCACGACACCATCGGAATCGTAGCGATGGATGCTTCCGGAAATCTTTCCGGTGCGTGTACGACAAGCGGCATGGCCTACAAAATGCACGGACGTGTCGGAGATTCACCGATCATCGGAGCTGGTTTGTACGTTGACAACGAAATCGGCGCAGCCGCTGCCACCGGAGTGGGCGAAGAAGTAGTAAAGGTGGTGGGATGTCACCTGGTAGTGGAACTCATGCGCCAGGGGCGAACGCCCGAGCAGGCTTGCCGCGAGGCGGTCGAAAGGATCCTGAAAAAAAACCCAGCGAAAGCACGTGATATTCAAGTTGGATTTCTTGCGCTGAATAAGAACGGCGAGTACGGCGCTTGGTGCCTCCAGAAAGGTTTCACCTATGCAGTCAACGACGCATCGGGCAACCGGTTGCTCGATTCAAAAAGTCATTTCTGATTGCTCAAATAATTTTTTCATGTTAGTCGAAGTAGTTGTTTACAACCTGGAGTCGGCCTTGAAGGCGCAGGAGGGTGGGGCAGACCGGATCGAATTGTGCGATAACCCCGGCGACGGAGGGACAACTCCTTCTGCAGGTATCATCGAAATCGTGCGACAAAATCTCAGCATCGATGTATATGTAATGGTGCGCCCGCGCGGGGGAGATTTTCATTACACTAATTATGAGTTTCATTCAATGAAGCGCGACATCAGCCTCTGCCAGAAACTAAGCGTGGATGGAGTGGTGTTCGGGATCCTGAAGCCTGATGGTACGATCGATAAGAAACGGTGCCAGGAATTAATTGCGCGGGCACGACCTCTAAAAGTAACCTGTCACCGCGCCTTTGATATGACGCGTGATCCCTTTGAAGCGCTTGAGGATTGTATCGAGGCCGGCTTCGACCGGATACTTACCTCCGGGCAGGAACTACAGGCGATCAAAGGAGTTTCAGTCATTGAGGATTTGGTTAAGAAGGCGGCGGGCAGGATCAAGATCATGGCAGGATCCGGTGTTAACGAGGAAACCGTAGGCGAGATCGTTCAAAAGACCGGAGTTGCGGAAGTGCATTTCTCGGCAATGACGTCGCGGCCGAGCGCTATGGAATATCACAATGCGCGTATTGCGGGGATGGGAAATCAGGAGGGGTCCGAATACAAGATCAGAACAGTTGACCCGCAGCGGGTAAAGGCAACCCGCGCAATTGCTGAGGCGGCTGAAAGACGCTAATGAAAAATGGCCGGCTCCTTGAAAAGTTCAGGAAAGCCGGCCATAAGATGAGGGACAATGTGGAGAATATCGGAGTCGAACCGATGACCTCTTCCATGCCATGGAAGCGCTCTAGCCAGCTGAGCTAATCCCCCAATCTCCCCGGGATTACATTATTTCTGCAACTCGTGATCCAAAGGGATTGCAAATATATGGTCAAAATGCAAACCTCAGGTGGTTTTCACGTTTTTTTCTGTCAGGCGGCTATTTGCTTGCTTTTGCCTTCGGGAATATTGTTGTAAACGAATTCCAGGGCGTGTTGTCGCCTCCTTTATCGTCCTTTTTCTTTGCGTAAAAGCCCTCCATAAAGCTGCCCGCGTCTGACCACACAGTCTGGACAATGCCTTTGTATCGGTCCTTCATAACAGGTGTCGCGGTCTGCCGGAAATCTATCATGTCCTTATATTGTTCGACACCAACGGCGGGTTTTCGCCACGGACACGTTACAACATCCAGTCCCTTCATTGCAAACAAGACAGCTGTTTTGTCGGGACGTTCGTAATGCCAGTCGCAGATCAGCACGTCTTTCGGGATCATGTCGATGGCTCTCGCCGTATTGTTCATGCTCGCCTCCCACATTCCCAGGCCTGTGATCTTTCCGTCGATCAGGCGATCTCCCCAGATCCACAGCCTTCTGTTCTTTTGCGCAAGATGATCGCGGATCTTGCGAACTTCATTGGCAAAAAGCTCGGCTTTATCATGGCCCGAGCAGCGCGGGCATTTCTCCTCTCCGAGATAAAACACCTCGTCCATTCCCGCATGAAAGCCTGAGCTTTCAAACGCATCGCAGATCTCATCAACGAGCGCGAACACAACTTTGTGAACATCGGGATGCAGCGGGCAGTAGCTCTTGCAATAAAGGCCGTCCTCGTTCGGCCAGGAATATTTTTCAGGCATCGTGACCCACGGAGTTTCATCAAATTGCGGATAGACGCGCAACAGGCTGTTTGTGCGGCTCGCCCATGACTGGTGTCCCAATAAATTAATCTGCGGCACCACGTCAATCTTGTTCTTCTTGCAGGCGTCAAGGATCTTTTTCACGTCCGACTTTGAAAGTGCCACGCTGTCCCGCAGTTCCGGGTGGCTTTCGTATTGATAATTAAAATCAATGCGCAGGATGAGCGTGTTGATCTGACGCGGTGCCAGCTCTTCGTTTATGAATTTAACAAAGGAACCTACCTGGTCCGTTTGCGGAGCCCCGATACAAAATCCCCGTATTGGAAACTCTGCGGCGGAGTTATCCTGCGCGATCTTATTCTGGGCCCAGGTGGTAATGAATAGCGAAAGGCTAAACAGTATGAGTAATGTTTTCTTCATAGCTTGGATTGTTTTGGATTTGGTTTGAATGGATTGATCCATAAGTCAAAATACAGAAAAAAACACGGCGGGATTTACCGCTAATCAAAATGTGAATTTGTCTTGAATGAAGATCGGGAGGGTAGGAGCGTCTTCCTCAACGATTGGGGTATGTGGCAGGGAGCAGAGCCAGCGAGTCGGTTGGAGCTTCTTCGTAATAGTAGCGGACCTTTTTCCGGTTTTTCCGGATGTTGTCCTTCACCGCGCGGGGCATCACTTTTTTGCCACCCGGCTTCGGGCAATCCATCTCCTCAACATCGACATGCTGGATCGTATACTTTACATAGCGGTACCTGTTGGAATTCCTGGAACCAGGCTGAGGTGTTTTTGCGTCGGAAGAAACGGTTATCACGGGCTCAGCTTCTTCTTTGGGAAGGATTCGCTCGGGGCGCGTTCGTTTGTTGACCTGGCTTTTCTTCAACTTGAGTCCTTTCACCTCCGGGCAGGGGATTATTCCAGACTTGCAACCAGTGCAAAGGATCAGAAAAAGTACCATGGCGCGGATCAGCATCTTTTTCCTGGTTTGATAAGATTGAATAAACAATATATAAAATCCATACCGTAGTTCAGGTTTTCCTCCCGAATAATATTCGTGTGCTGACACACGCCCCTAAGCCAAACGTAACTCAGATTATTTTCGCATGTTTTTGGCCGGGAAACCCCAAAAAAAATAACCCCGAACCAGTCTGTTCAGGACCAATTCAGGGCTATTTCTTATTTCTGACTCTCTAGAAGTCTCTCAGTTCTTTCTTGATTTCGTCCTTAGTTTTACCCAGTTTTTGCTGCAACCGGCCGTACATCTCATCCTCTCTGCCTTCTTCGTACGCCAGATCATCATCGGTTAACTGACCATATTTTTGTTTCAGCTTGCCCTTCATCTCATTCCAGGCACCCTTTACTTCAAGCTTTTCCATAATGATTGTTTTAAAGTTAAAATTTGGATTAACATCCTCACTCCCCTTGCTAAATTATGATGCCCGGCGGCAAGCAGCCGTTGCTGATTCCGGGCGGGCGTAAGGTTTAAAGGCGAATGCGGTTTTTTATCTGCCCCGTTTTGAAGTACTTAACATCTGTGAAATACCTGTTCCTGGTTCTTTTACTTGCCGTCGCCTGCCACAATTTCAGGGATCAACCCGTTTCAGGAACGCAGCCTGAGGAAAAAGCGGAGATTGCTTTTTCAATAGACACGACCCATCTAAATGCGTACGAACTATCCAGCAGGGCGACAGTGCGGGAATTCTATCATAGATCAGGATATTCTCCGTACTGGTTTGCGAATCGTACACCTAAGCCCGTCGCGGATTCACTCCTTACCTTCCTCAGATATGCCGATCATCTTGGCCTGGTGCCAGACGACTACCATGTGGGTGAGCTTGAGTTCCTCTTGCAGGATTCGTTGTCAACGGATAAGTATTCCCGGATAGATGTCCTGCTCACGGACGGATACCTGACATTGCACCATCATCTCAACCATGGGCGTCTGGACACGAGGACACTCGAACGCCTGGACTTTGCATCCACGCTGGATGCCGACGCCCTGGCCGCCCTGGAGAAAATACACCACGTCGCGTCGATGAAGGATCTGCGTGAACTTGAACCCGCTGCGGGTCAGTATCCATTCTTAAAGCGCATGCTGCCTGGCTTTGTAGCGTCTGGTCAATCTGATACAATTCAGCGTAAACGTGCCATGACGATAGCCATTAACATGGAGCGACTGAGGTGGAAGAGAAAGTCTTATGACCGGTATATTACCGTCAATATTCCGGCGTTCATGCTGCGCGTCATAGAGAAGGATTCGCTGTGGCTGGAGACGAAAGTAATCGTCGGGAAGCCGGAGACACCGACTCCCGTGATGGAAAGTATTATTCGCTCATTTATTATTTATCCTTACTGGCACGCGCCTTTCAGTATTGCAACGAAAGAACTCCTGCCGGCCCTTCAGAATGATGCAGCCTACCTTCGTAAAAATAATTTTGAAGTGCTCAACAGGGCAGGCAAGGTGATATTACCGGATACCATTCAGTGGGACTTGTATTCGCGTGATTATTTTCCATTCATCCTTCGTCAACGGGAAGGTTTTGAAAATTCCATGGGCATTATCAAGTTTGTCTTTGCAAACAACTACGGCGTATACCTGCACGACACGAACAGCAAGCGCTTGTTCTCGGCTGCCAAAAGGGATCTCAGCCACGGCTGCGTAAGGGTGAGCAATGCTGTCGCCCTCGCGCATTACCTCGTACGGGAGGATGATATTTATGTTTCTCCCGAGGACCTCGATCAGTACCTCAGTTTACAGCAGCGCCTAACCATTGAGTTGCGCAAGCCCATCCATCTCCGTCTTGATTACTTTACGGCCGAGGTGAGGGAAGGTGTTCCGTTTTTTTACGAAGACATCTATAAGAAAGACTCCGTGATGATGCAGGCTTTGTATCCACCTGTCGGCGATGGCGTGCCCCGTCATCTGGTAGGTTTATAGTGCACGCATGCTGTTGGATGCGTCGGACTGAAAATCGCTAAAGCGCGATCAACAGTCGCAGTCAGGCCCGCAAACAGCTCCATCCTTTGCATCACCGGGACCCGCAGGATCAGTGGCCCACGATACATCATCGACGATGACTTCAAAATGATAGTTCTGATCGAGCTGAGGTGTTGTTTCACTGCGGAGACTGAAGTGTGTTCCTTCACCTGCCTTCAATCCGGTCAGCGGCACTTCCAG
>CBFGXV010000174.1:0-6078 GCA_965652755.1 uncultured Chryseosolibacter sp.
CGAAGATCATCAGGGATATCGACGGCTGGATCAGCTCGACAAATACTTCGAGGGCCTCGCCGTCCAAACTATAATGCATGACTTCTGAACGTTTGGTTTCAAAAGCCCTGGCAACATCCGGCATGACAAGCGAATTCAGGGACTCGCTTGAAAAGGATATCAATACTTCCTGGTTTCTGTTGATGAGGAACTTCTCGCCCTGGAAGCGCGAGTTTGAAAAAACTGTGGCGAGACCTACCGGTTCATGGACTCCAATTATCTTATCAAACAACTTGATCGGGTCATGTGGTCGCGTTTCATTTACGGGCTCAAGCAATACGTCGATGATGCCGTTACATCCGAGACCGATACCGAGGTTTTGATTGCTGTCTTCGCTAGTATCGTAAGTGACCAATTGCGGTTCCTGGTCCTGCATCACCTTGCGCGCCTTTCGCAGCGCATCGCCCTCCAGGCATCCTCCGCTGATCGAACCCGTCCACTTGCCATCGTCGGTGATCAGCATTCGTGCTCCCGGGCTTCTATAGGAAGAACCGCGAACCCGCACAACGGTGGCGAGCGCAACTTTCCGGACGGTGTGGTCTGTCTTCCGAAACGCCTCGACAATTGCCTTTTGTTCTTTCATGTCCGTGATGGTATAAGACTACCCGAATATAAAGTTTTTATATCATTTCGCCGCCGGCAGATGCCTTGAAGTAGCGCGTTATCAATCCTTCTTGCGGGCCGTCGACACTTCTTCCGGCGTAACAGGCTCGCCTTTGTTACCCCATGAATTCCTGATATAGTTCAGCACGTCACTTGCCTCCTGATCGGAAAGGTCAAAGGCTGTCATTTCCATGTTGTACGTTTTTCCGTTAACAACGATCTCTCCGGATAAACCGTGGATGACGGTGTTGATAGAACGCGTTTTGTCTTTCATCAGATAATCGGATTTGGCCAGGGGAGGATAAACGTCCTCAATGCCCTCGCCGCCTTCCATGTGGCATGACATGCATTGTGCGATGTAGATTTCTTTGCCGCGGGCAACGCTTTCGTTAAGATCTGATTTTTGTTTTTGAGAAAAGGACAAAAAAGTCACCAGCATTAAGCCGGATGTCAAGAATAAAAACTTTGGTCTCATTGTTTTGATCAATAGCGATTAAAATGGGAAGCAATTTATCGTGCTTCCCATCACAAAATGTACCAGATGTTTCGGATTATACTTCTTCGAGTTTGAAAGGTAATTTCCTGATGCGTTTCCCCGTCAGGTCAAAAATCGCATTGGTAAGGGCCGGCGCGAGCGGCGGTAATCCTGGTTCTCCCACGCCACCGGCTTTTTCTTCGTTCTCCATGATGTGTACTTCAATTTCAGGAGTATCAGTCATGCGCGGCATTTGATAGCTGGTGAAATTCTTTTCCACAGCTTTACCATCTTCGAAATGTGTGGCGTGCTTCGTTGCAGCACCCAAGGCCATGATAATACTACCTTCAACCTGGGCTCTGATTGTGTCGGGGTTTACGTACCATCCACAGTCCATAACGGCCCAGACTTTCTCAACCTTTATTTTTCCATCAGTCTTGGAGACCTTTACCACCTCACCTACGATACTGCCAAAACACTCAGTGATAGCCACGCCATAACCGCTATTCTTCGCGCGTGATTTCCAACCGCTTACTTCTTCCAGGCGATTGATGAGGTCCTGATAACGACTTCCCCCCATATGTGTTCGTCGAAAATCCATCGGATCTTTACCCGCTTTCGCAGCGAGCTCATCCATGAAACTTTCAAAGGCAAATCCGTTAGTTGATGAATACACGGAACGCCACCACATCACAGGCACGGGCGATTCAAGGGGGATATCGCCGAAGCTGTAATGTGGAAAACTGTCGAGATAGGATTCTGTAAGTCCTTCGGTCACGCTACTGTTGTACGATAGTTTGTTGGCGCCAGCCCATTGATGGTCCATGTTCTGGCCGGCCATCTTCGTTTCAAAAGCAGTAATGCGACCGTTGTCTCCCAATGTCGCAGTGCACTGGTACATCATTCCGGGTCTGAAGGGGCCTTGCGTCATGTCATCCTCTCTTGTCCAGACCACCTGCACCGGAGCTTTTATTTCTTTTGATATAAGGGCGGCCTCGTGGGGATAGTCTGTAAATGCTTTTCTGCCAAAGCCCCCGCCGAGAAATGTCATGTGAACTGTAACGTTTTCCTTCGGGATACCAAGTTGCTGGCTGAGATCATCCTGGATCCAGTCGGGTCCCTGGATCGGTCCCCAGATTTCGCATTTATCACCGGCGACACTTGCCGTACAGTTCACGGGCTCCATACAACTGTGTGATTCGTACGGTGTTTCATAAAGTGCATCAACCACGGCCTTCGAGCCGGCGAATACTGACTTCACGTTGCCCTTTGTCTTGAACGATATTGGCTCGCCCTTCAGTTGTTCTTCCATCCTTGCGTAAAGATCTTTTGTTCCCGGATGATCGAATCCGGTGTCATCCCATTCAACCTTGAGAACTTTTCTTCCCTCCATTGCCGACCACAAATTGTCAGCAACGACAGCGACGCCCTCGCGTTTGGTTGCAAATACATTCATCTGCACTTTGAGAACATGTCGCACGCCTGGGATCTTCTTTACAGCCGTATCATCATAGCTTTTTATTTTTCCAAGAAACCTGGGGTTGCGTTCAACCACGGCGTATAACATTCCGGGTAATTTCATGTCCATGCCGAAAGTGGCTTTGCCATTGACTTTCAGCGGCGTATCCTGCCTGGGCAGGGGCTTGCGAAGTATCTTGTAGTCCCGGATATTTTTCAAGGCCACATCTTTCGGCGGCTCCAGCCTGGATGCATCTGTTACAAGTTCTCCATAACCGATTTTTTTGCCCGAAGATCTGTGAAACACTGATCCGTTCTCTGCATAACATTCGGCCGGGGCGGTATTCCATCTTTTTGCTGCAACATGGATCAGCATCTCCCGCGCAGTTGCACTTAACTGTAATAATTTTTTATAAGTGCCGCGCACCGTTGTACTTCCTCCAGTGACCTGGCTGCCATACTTCGCGCCGTTGCCTTCCGCGAAAATAATATCGACGTTGTTCAGGTCAACTTCGAGCTCTTCAGCGATAATTTGTGGCACGGCCTGATAGGCGCCCTGGCCCATCTCCGCGCGGTGGTTGATGATCGTAACCTTTCCGGTCGTGTCTATGCGAATCCACGCGTTGAGCTCTATTCCATTCGCTGAGGCGGTAGCAGTGTTGACGATGGTTGTTTCCTTTGCTGCCGAGGGTATGGAGAATCCCAATGCAAGAACGGTACCCGATATTCCGGAGATCTTGATGAAGTTTCTCCTCGAAAGATTTGATGACGTTGTTTTCATAAGCAATTATTTGGCAGATGCTTTTTGACTCATGATGTGGGAAGCCGTTTTAATCGCTTTCCGGATCCGCGGATACGTTCCACACCGGCAAATGTGGCCTTGCATGGCAACGTCAATATCCTTATCGGTAGGACTCGCGTTCCGCTTCAGCAGCGCGGTAGCGGCCATGATCTGTCCTGACTGACAATATCCGCATTGCGGCACCTGCTCGGCAATCCACGCCTGTTGGACGGGGTGCGTATTGTCATCCGAAAGACCTTCAATCGTGACGATCTGTTTCGTCGCGGCGGCAGATACCGGAAGGGAACAGGATCGAACAGGAACGCCATCCATATGTACAGTGCATGCACCGCATTGCGCGATGCCACAACCATATTTTGTGCCGGTAAGCCCGGCCAGGTCCCTGATAGCCCACAGCAGAGGCATGCGTGGATCGGCCTCAATAGTGTAGGTCTTGTCGTTGATCTTTAATGTATAGGATGCCATGGGAGATTATTTTTATGTAAATGAAAGTTACAAAATTAGAAGATAACCTTTCTGTTAAAATTTTGTTAAAGATGCAGGTGCTGGCAGGGTGAAATAACACTTCTTTTATGAACGCAATTGTTTTGTTTTTACTCGTTATGCTGTCTGCCCCGGCGCTGCTTGGCCAGAATAAAATTGTTGTCACGGTCGAGGGTATTCGCGGCGGCGAGGGATCAGTGATGGTCGGTTTGTTTGGGAGCAAAAAAGCATTCCTGAAAAAAGCTACTTATGGAAAGGCAGTCTCTGTCGAAGGCCATGTGATCAAGGCGATCTTTGAAAACATAAGCCCGGGGGATTATGGCATCAGTGTCATTCACGACGCCAACAACAACGGAGAGCTGGACACAAACGCCTTGGGCATTCCGAGGGAAGGCTTTGCCTTTGGTAATAACGCGATGGGGATATTCGGGCCGCCGTCATTTGATAAAGCAAAAGTAACGGTCACAACAGGCGAACTCCATCAAGTGATCCGCGTGAAATACTTCTAATCACTTTTCGCACGCTGACAACATTTCTGAGACAGTATTTACCTCGACAATTCCTTTCTCATGATTCCAGGTATTGTATATGTAGGTAGTGATCTCGGCAATTTCGAGATCGGTTAGCGCTGGTATCGCGGGCATCCGCTGATTAAATTCTTTGCCATTGACAATCATCTCACCACTCGCGCCATGCCGGATCAAACATACTACATCTCCGAAATTCTTTTCCATAAAATCCGACTCATTCAACGGTGGATACAACCGGCCCAAACCAGTTCCGTCCTTTTGATGACAATTACTGCAGTGTCTTATATATAGCTTCTCTCCCTGCACGTAATACTGGCGGAACTTTGGGGATCGGTTATTTCCACAACTCGTAACGAGGAGCACCAAAGTGACAAAGGCCAGTCCCGAGATACAATGCGAGCCGACAATGATCTTCCACAATGAGAAAAATGCACCCTTACCGATCAATTGTGTTTACGGTTATTTGCCTTCCTGTTTGAGGATATCGATGTCCTTAATCAGTTTATTTACGTCATCTTCTTTTGTGCCATCATATTTACCCCTTATGCGACCTTTTTTGTCGATCAGCAAAAAGGCGCCGCTGTGTATGAACCCATCAGGCTCCGCTTCGTCCTCCATGGCTGTGATGAAGTAGCTTGTCTGGGCAAGGTGATAGATAGAGTCTTTATTTCCTGTGAGGAAATGCCATTTGTTGCTTTTTACTCCCAACCGATCCGCATAATCGTGTAGTAATCCAACGGTATCATATTCAGGGTCGATGGTGTGGGAAACAATCAAAACTTCAGGATCATCCTCGACAGCCTTATACACCCTCATCATCTGACTTTTCATGATAGGACAAATCGTCCGGCAAGACGTAAAAAAGAAATCCGCTACGTAGATCTTGCCGTCAAGTATTTCATTGGTTACCACCGCGCTGTCCTGGTTCACAAGCGTAAAGTTGGAGATGCGGTGATAAATGGTGTCTGTTGCTGTGACCTCCCGTTCGCCAAAGATTGGCAGGGATTCTTTTTTCTGCTCGATGCAGGAAGAAAGCATGAGAAGGGCGACAAACCCAAAAATGCTGAAATACCTTACACAATTGTTTTTCATGACTGGTGATCTATATAGCTATTAGTTTTTCCGATACCTTTTATATATAGCCATCCCTCCCAGGATTAGCAGTGTTACGGCTATGAGCCCGGCCAAGCCCCACACAATACTCAACGCGCTTTTCAGAACAATGATAAAAACAATGCTGATGAGAAATAGCGTTGCAACCTCGTTCCATAATCTCATCTGCCGCGATGAATAGCGGACCGTGCCGCGCCTTAATTGTTTAAATACCCGGTGAAGGGAAAAGTGATAGAGGTATAACAAAAACACAAGGGCCAGTTTTACGTGCATGAATCCTTGTGACAGCCACTCCGGTTGATTGATGATAAGCGCCGCCCCCATTGCCAGTGTGAGTATAGCTGAAGGCCAGGTTATTCCGTACCAAAGCCTCGAAGCCATCATGTTGAGCTGTTTCAGGAGAATGATCCTTTCAGGTTCAGGCCTGTCGTGTGATTCGATAATGTAAACGAACAGACGGGGGATGTAGAAAAGTCCAGCGAACCAGGTAACAATAAAAACAATGTGAACTGCTTTGAGGTACAGGAACGTCATGGTGCAAAAGTGAACAGACTTGCTACATCGAACAAATTTTA
>CBFGXV010000175.1:0-6061 GCA_965652755.1 uncultured Chryseosolibacter sp.
CATAAGATCCGCAAACAGCTGCTTCCTAAGGGTTCGCCTTTACATCATAGAACGTAATATCTTCTTCTGAATTTTCTTTATATTCATATCAATCTTCCTTCCACGATATGGACAGAAAAAAATTTCTTCAGACGTTGGCCGGCGTGCCACTACTGAACATACCTTTTCGTGCGATGTCCAACGCATTTAAAGATAAGTTGTGCAAGACACAGAAGGACGCTGAAGGACCGTTCTATAAAGCGAATGCGCCCTTGCGGTCGGTGATTGAAATCGACGGGCAACCTCTTAAGATTGAGGGTCGCGTTTTCTCCGGTGATTGTAAAACCCCATTGTCAGGTGCAATCCTGGACATCTGGCACTGCGACAATGAAGGCAATTATGATCTCAAGGGCTTTAAGGGCAGGGGACAGGTAGAAACAGACAGCGACGGAAGATATAGTTTCACTACCATTTTTCCGCCGCCATATGGGAACCGCCCCAGGCACATTCACGTAAAGGTCAGGGCCAAAGGAAAGCCAGAATTAACCACGCAAGTATATTTTCAGGGTGACCCGAACATTCAGAACGATTTCGCGAAAAATGCGGAGCAAGACAGGGTCATTGACCTGCAATCAAAACAGAATCTGAAGATCGGTGTTTTTAATATCTATCTCTGACCTGAGCCGTATAATTAACGCTTGCTTAGTACAGCCGGTTTAAACCGTGTAACCAGGTCGTTGTACTCAGGGTGTTCTTTGATGAAGCGGGATACTGCCGCGCAGTTTACCATTACCTGTGTTTTAGCTTTCCGCTGGTCATCGAGAACTTGTTGAATAAATTTCAGGGCGTTACCCTTTCCGCGATACTTTTCGGGTACATAAGTGTGCATCAGCACCTTGGTATTGTTCTGAAAACGGTATTCCATGTAAGCGATGTCGGTTCCGAGGTTGAGTTCAAACCGCTGCTTCTCTTTGTTGTTAACTACATTAATTTTTTCCATTCCTGTCATTAACAAGTAATGTAGCTATTATTGTTCACTTTCTTTGCGGCTTTTTTTCGGGTCGAAGCAGCAGCATGCCCGCGCAAGCTTCAAATGCGCGTTTGTGCATTTTAAACGCGCCTTTCCCGACTAAAAATGTAATAACAATGTAAGATTTTTTCCATTTTATCTTTTTTTGCTAGTGAGGGTTTCCTTAATTTTATAGAAGCCCATCACTTGAACGAGACTGATTACCGTCCCGTATTTTAACTACTTTTTCCTCAGCGTAAGTAGGTCATCTTAAAGTTAAAGTTGTTTGAATAAACCAGGTTTTATCGGTTTTTCTCTCTTCCTGGTTTTAGGGTGTCCGGGGTTCGCCAGCGGAGCAAGAGATCGGGCCGGATACCTTTTCGACCGAGCTTCTTCGACTTCAATATTTGATGGAAGTGCGTCAGGCAGGGGGTGGCCGGTGATCGAAAGCGTGGAGGAAGGCACAACTCAAATGCGCATTGGCCTCCTTTTTTTATTAACCCCGGCGACGCCGCCACGCATTGATGGGAAGTCCACGGGAAGTGAAAGTTCGGATAGCCAGAACGTTGCCATGTGGAGCGTGATTGCAATCCTTTTAGTTACGTCGTCGTTCCACCTGTTGACTCAACTTATTAAAAAACAGACCGCAAGACAAAGAAAAGATCTGATGCAAAAGGAGACTCTCCTTCTTTATGATCAAGCCCCTTGTGGTTACCATTCCACTGATGAGAATGGCATAGTTATAAACATGAACAAGACGCTCTTACAATGGCTGGGATATGAGAGGCACGAGGTGGCGGGGACGATGAGGTTCATCGACATGATAGATGGCCCTTCCGATGAAGCTGAAGCGAACATCAGATCACTGATGGATCGAAGGAAAGAAAAGGTGGATCTGCAATTTTTGCGTAAATCCGGTGAACGCTTCCCGACAATCGTCAGCCTCATGCCTGCAGAGGCGCTGACAGGCGACCCTGCAAAGTTTTTTTTCGCGACACTCGACAACACCATGTGCCACGAGGCGCTCGAAAGAATAAAAACGCTTGACAAGGAACTCGAGGCGTTCAGCTATTCGATTTCTCACGACCTGAGAGCCCCATTGCGTTCTATAGATGGATATTCAAGAATACTACAGGAGGACTACGCGGCAAACCTGGATGATGAGGGGCGCAGGGTGCTAAACGTTGTGACCAACAACGCGAAGCGTATGGGCCGCCTCATCGACGACCTCCTGGATTTCGGACGCCTCGGCAGGAAAGCTCTTCAGCACGCAAATGTGAACATGACCGGAATCGTCAACAACATAATACATGACCTCCAGGCTCAGGAACCAGGCCGCAAGATTGAAGTAATCGTGGATGAACTTTTACCGTCTTCAGCTGACGGCGAAATGATACGGCAGGTCTGGTTTAATCTGCTCGAGAATGCGGTAAAGTATTCCGGAAAGAAAGATGTTTCCACTATCGAGGTCCGCTCGTATAAGATCAGTGATAGCGAGATCTGTTACGAAGTGAAAGACAACGGCGTTGGATTCGATATGCAATACGCCGGAAAATTATTTGGCGTGTTCCAGCGTCTTCACAAAATGCAGGACTTCAGCGGCACGGGTGTCGGTCTTGCTATCGTCAAACGTATTGTTTCCCGTCACGGCGGCCGTGTGTGGGCGGACGCCGCCCTTAATCAAGGCGCCACATTTTATTTCACTTTACCCGTTGAACATGGAACCAGATGACCCGATAGAAATACTATTGATTGAAGATAACCCGGATGATGCCGGACTCACCATACACGCGCTGAAAAAGTACAACCTGGCTAACAACCTGCTGCACCTCCATGATGGGGAAGAAGCGCTTGAATATCTTTTCGCCCGGGATGTTACGCAAATACCGAAGGTCATTCTGCTGGATCTGAAGATGCCTAAGGTCGACGGCATCGAAGTGCTTCAAAAATTGAAGTCAGATGAAAGCAGAAAGATCATCCCGGTAGTGGTGCTCACTTCCTCCAGAGAAGACCGCGATATTCTTGAATCATATAAACTTGGGGTGAACGCATACATCGTGAAGCCCGTTGACTTCGACAAGTTCGTGAAAGCCATCGCCGACATCGGCTTTTTCTGGCTGTTGTTAAATCAGCCTCCTAAATAACCAGTAATGGCTAGTGACAAGATCCTCAAAATACTGATGCTTGAAGACCTGCAGGATGACGTGGGTCTCATCGAACGCACGCTGCGCAAGGAAGGTATGAGTTTCTCATCGAAAAGAGTTGACTCTCAGGAGGAGTTTTCTTCCTGCCTTGAACATTTTCAACCTGACGTAATCCTCTCAGATCATGCGCTGCCCCAGTTTAATTCACTTGAAGCCTTAAAGATCTGCCGCAAGCAAGCGGTCAATGTACCTTTCATCCTGGTTACCGGAACGGTGTCGGAGGAATTTGCTGTGAGCTGTCTCAAGCAGGGCGCTGACGACTATGTTCTGAAATCGAACATGGTGCGATTGCCCTCTGCCATACAGAACGCTCTTAAGCAGCGACATCACGAGGTGAAGCGAAAAAAAGCCGAGCGTACCCTGCGCACGCAGAATGAGGAACTCATCAAGATCAATAAAGAGCTCGACAGTTTCGTATACAGCGTTTCCCATAACCTAAGGGCGCCGTTGATGTCCGTCCTGGGTCTGATCAACCTTGTGCAACTGGAACACAAGAACAGCGACCAGGCGATGCACAACTATTTTAAGATGATGCAACACAGCATCCATAAACTGGATGAAACGCTGAAGGAAATCCTCGACTATTCCCGGAACGCGCGCAGCGCGCTGTCGATTTCCGAAGTGGACATTTGCAAAATGGTGGGAGATAGCTTCGAGCGGATGAAGTATATGGATGGGTCCGGGAGCATGACGAAGTCGGTCGAAGCCCGGAAGGACTATCCGTTTTTCACTGATTCTTACCGGCTTTCCGTAATCATCAACAACCTCGTTTCCAATGCCATCAAATACCGGGACATCCACAAGGAGAATCACAGCCTTAAAGTAACTGCTGAAGTCTCAGGCACGGATCTCAATCTCACATTCGTCGATAATGGCATCGGAATCGAGAAAGAATTTATTCCGCGGATCTTTGAAATGTTTTATCGGGCAACTGAGCGAAGCGAAGGCGCTGGTCTTGGTCTTTACATCGTGCGGGAAACGGTGCAAAAATTGCACGGCAACATCTCCGTTGAATCACAGATCGGAAAAGGAACAACATTCAGGGTAACGATTCCAAACCTGCAATCGCTGCAGTCCGAATCACCAGAGAGAGATTGATTACCCGAAAGTTATTGGCTGATTATTTCAATTTCAGTCCTCCGGTTCAGCTGCCTGCCATCCTTCTCGTCGTCATTTGATACGAGTGGTCTGTCCGGTCCAAATCCTTTGGCCTCGAGTCGGTCCGCAGAAATGCCTTCCCTTACCAGATATTCCACTACGGCTTCTGCACGTCGCAACGACAATGCGACATTGCGTTCGCGCGGACCAATGTTATCGGTATGGCCATTGATCTGTATACGCCACCGGGGGTTCTGCGTAAGCAACTCGAGGATGTTTTGGAGCTCGGGGAAAGACTCCGGCTTTAATGCCGCCTCGTTGGCATCGAAGAAGATATTTTTCAAAACGATCTTTGAGCCGACCTCTGCTTTGATCATAAGAATATGCGTATCAATCTCCTGATACTTTTGAAAGGGCGGCAGGTTGAAGTTGAGGGAATTGAACAGGTATCCGTTCCGAACGGCAGTGACCCCATAGTTGCCTTCCCGCGGCATGATGATCTCGAAATTACCGGATGCGTCTGTCACGACATCTGACAGTACTGTGTTTGTCGAGTTGTCCACAAGGCTGAGAGTCGCGGTAATGGGTGTTCCGTCCGTTACATCGACAACGGTGCCGCGGAGTAAAGTGACGATTTGTTTGCCGCGCTGATCGTCGGGTACACTTGTAACGGACCCCGACTGCATGTTTGAAGACGTGGTATGAAAATCCACCTGATAAATGTTCAGGTTATCGGCATGGGGGGACCGCCGCGATGCAAAGTAACCGATCTTACCATCGGCCGTTAAACTGAATTGTCCTTCATATCCGCTTGTGTTAATCGGATATCCGAGATTATCCGGTCTGTTCCACTTTCCATCTTTTAACCTGCTTCGCAGAATATCCTTTTCTCCCAGTGTTCCATGGCCATCCGACGAAAAATACAAGGCATCACCATTTGCGGTAATGAATGGAGATTCTTCATCGCCCCTGGTGTTGATAGCCGAACCAAGATTCGAGGGACGGCCCCACTGACCATTTGCGCCCATTTCACTTACGTAAATATCAAACCCACCCTTTCCGCCAGGTCTGTTGCTGGAAAAGTACAGCCTGTTCCCGTCCGCAGAGAGACAAGCGAATGATTCCCTGTATTGAGGGTGATTGATAAACTTGTTGAGCGCAGCAGGTTGTGACCAGCCATTGTCTTCGCGCGTCGATAGGTAGATATCTCCATTACCTTCCTCATAAAACAAAAGAAGCGTCTTGCTATCCGCTGACATCGCTGTTGCACTTTCATGCAGCTTTACATTGATGCGGTCGCCGATTTTCCGGGCAGGGGCCCAGGAAGAGCCGCTTTTCTCTGTGATGTACACGTCTCCGGCGTTTGTTCCGCTCTTGATCTGGTAACCATCAACGCTGCGATCAGATGTGAAGACAAGCGTTTTTCCATCCTGACTGATGAGAGGAGCAAAGTCGGAAAACGCTGTGTTTATATCTTCTGCCAGAATGCTCACATCCGCCTGCACCTTTATTCTCATCAACGAGTCCGCCACATAACATTCCCTGATCTTTTTCAAGGCGATTGGCAGGAGTCGTTTGTTCTTTTTGCTGAGGGTTTCAAACTGCTCACCGGCCTTTTTAAACTGGTGATCCTTCTGATAGGCCATTCCCATGTGATAGGCCTCGACCGCCAGAATGCCCGCGGCTGCGGCGAGAAAATCCTTGTTCTTCAGGACGGTCGCGGCACCCGCATAGGCGGTCACCCCCACGTCCTCGAACAGCATGCCGCCCA
>CBFGXV010000176.1:0-6060 GCA_965652755.1 uncultured Chryseosolibacter sp.
AATTTATAGGGTAATTTCCCTATATTTGACAAAATAAGCTATTCTGTTTATACCGGTATGCCAAAAAAAACAATTATCACCAGTGTTATAACCGGCGATATCATCCAATCCAGAAAGACAACGAACCCTGTCTGGTTACCCAGGTTAAAACAAACGCTGTCGCGTGAAGGAAAGAGCCCGCAAGTCTGGCAAGTATTCCGCGGTGACAGTTTTCAGGTTGAGATAAAGGATCCCCGGAATGCATTCCTCACAGTCATTCGAATCAAGGCAACAATAAAGTCGATCAAGAATCTCGACGTGAGAATGGCCATCGGTATTGGTGACAAAAAATACATTAGTAAAAGTGTCACGGAATCCGACGGGAGCGCGTTCGTCAACTCAGGCGAGAAGTTCGAGACGCTGAAGAAGAACAAACAAACCCTGGCGATCAAATCCAACTGGCCTGAATTCGACAGGGAGATGAATGTGTTTTTCCGACTCGCTGCCATTCCCATGGACAACTGGACCAGTAATTCGGCGGAACTAATCCAGATCGTGGCTAACAAACCGAATCTCACGCAAAAGGCCCTCGCGAAACGCCTCGGAGTCACCCAACCCTCAATAAGTGAACGGCAGAACCGCGCGCACTTTGACGAAGTGATGGAGCTTGAAGAATTGTTTCGCGAAAAGATCACACGATTAATCTCTTCCAAATGATTCTGCTTTTAAAACTCCTGCTTGCGCATTTAGCTGGTGACTTCATCATGCAACCCGGTACCTGGGTCAGAGATAAAGAAGCGAAAAAACACCGTTCTTCAAAACTCTACCTGCACGTTTTGTTACATGGCCTTGTCGCATGGGCGCTCGTTTGGGATATCCGATTCTGGCCATGGGTTATCGTCATCGTGGTCGGCCACTACGTAATCGATCTCGCAAAAATACTGTTTCAAAAGAATGACAGCAAAGTCTTATGGTTTGCCCTTGATCAATTCATGCATATCCTGATCATTGTTCTGATCTGGTATCACTGGCAGCAACCCGTGCTTAATCTGGAAGGTTTTCCTCTGGATAAATTTTTGATCATTTTAACCGCGGCAGTTTTTCTTACAACGCCGTGCTCCGTTATTATCAAGACGGTAATCTCGCAATGGACGCCTGATACTTTCTACAACGTTTCTTCATCGCTACCGGATGCCGGAAAATTTATCGGATACCTGGAACGGCTTCTTGTGCTGCTCTTCATATTATACAATCACTGGGAGGCGGTCGGATTTCTTCTTGCGGCCAAGTCTGTCTTCCGCTTCGGAAATCTGAAAGAATCGCACGACAGGAAACTCACCGAGTACGTCCTTATCGGAACGCTGCTGAGTTTTAGTCTCGCTTTAGTTGTATCATTGATCGCGGCGGCGGCCGTTAGATCCTTTGTTATCTAACCATTCACATCGGAAACGATGTCCGATTCCAGGCCAGCCTGTCGAAGTCCCCACGAGGATAGATAACTGCAATACATGAAAATCCACGTCCCGAAATTCTGTCAACGCATTAAATGATCGCATTAAGAAATGTTGGTTTTTCCAAAGGATCCGGAAAACTGTTTGAGGATCTTAGCTTCACCATTCGCCCCGGCGAACACTGGGTCATCCAGGGGGACAACGGGTCCGGCAAGACTCTCCTGTTGCAGTTGCTCGCCGGCGCCATCCATCCGCAGCAAGGCGAAGTGAATCACAGCTTCATATCGGGCAAAGATTGGGACACGCTGTATCGTCAACGCCAGGAAAATATCCACTTCATCCCCACGCACTGGCTGCAATCATTTCTCGGAGGGTTCACAGGTTTATTTTACCAGCAAAGGTACTACGCGATGGATGATACAGCCTTGCCGAAAGTCAGCGACGTGCTGGGCGACTCTTACCATGAGGGCCTGACTGCCATCTCCTCCGGAAGTTTTGATGTCAGCGCTTTACTGCCCCTTCCCCTGACGCGTCTTTCAAACGGACAACTCAGAAAGGTTATTCTACTCCGGCAACTCGCGCAGAACATCCCCAAATTTCTTATCCTCGATTACCCCTTCGACGGCCTCGATGCAGAAAGCCGAAAAGATCTCAATCAGTTCATCGAACAAATCTCCGGCAAGTTTGGCATCCAGATCATTCTCGTTGACCATGGTGAGGATGTGCCTTCCGTCATGAATCGCAGGCTGGTGCTGGAAAATTTTCGCATCAAGCACACAGAAATCATCAGGCGCGGGGATGCAAAGTCCCTGCCACCGCCGGCAGTCATCTCTGCGAACCCACCTGCGGACAGGCCCGCCGTCGTGGAAATGCGCGACGTCACAATTCAATACAATGGAAAGAAGATCATCTCCAACCTCAACTGGCGGATCGGAAAAGGCGAGCGCTGGGCATTGACGGGGAAGAACGGATCCGGAAAGACAACACTTTTCAGCCTTATTTACGCCGATCATCCGATGGCGTATAGCCAGGCCGTATTTCTTTTCGGAAAACGAAGGGGATCAGGCGAATCCATCTGGGACATCAAGAAAAGGATCAACTATTTCGGGCCGGAACAAACACACTTTCTCAATCCCGGTACGATACATTTTACGGCGAGAGAATATATTTCAATGCAACCGCATAAGGATCCGGCAGGAATCCGGGATCTCGTCAGCTTCTTTGATGCCGGAAAGTACATTGATCTTCCGATGAAATACCTCTCCTCGGGGCAGGTGCAGATGGTGCTGTTGATGAATATGTTCCTTGAAGAAAAGGAATTGTTACTGCTGGACGAACCATTCCAGTATCTCGATCCGCACAACCATCAGCGGATAACGGACTACCTCTCGCATTATCTCTCTAAAGATGTTACCCTCGTGATGATCACGCATGACGAGCGGGATGTCGCAAAATGGACGCAACACCGCAAGATATTACCCTGATCCCTGTCACGGCCGGGCAACAAGCCTCACCTGACCCTGATGAAATCTATCGCCTCAACCCACTCATCTTTTCGGCACACTGGACAGATCGCGGCACCTGGTGACAGAGATTGCGTAAATCCACAGTTCGCGCACGCGTACAATCCGTCTTTGATGACCAGTCTGGTTTTTTTTTCATACAAAAGCGGATTGAGCGGAAGGCCCGGACGGACCTCGCTGTCTGAAAAAAAGTACACACTGATATTTCCGGAAGGCTCAAGAAAAGCGTATTTCACCTGGCCGAGATGTTCGATCGCCTTCAATCTCAGCTCGGAAAAAAATTCATCTTGCGCGATATCCTGGCTCTTGTACTTCAACGCAAAGACACCACGTTCGATCAAAAGCTCAGTTGACCCCTCCAGCATCTGCTCGACCCATTTGCTCTTGCCGGTAAGCCAGGTCACAAGGCGATAAAAACCAATGACCACGATAAAAACGCAGATAGCAGGAAGGATACCGACATCTTCGTAAAACATCGGATCACCTGCCGCCGAGCCCATCGCAATAATGATAACGATCTCAAAAATCGACAGCTGTTTTACACCGCGTTTGCCAGTGAAGCGCAGGGCGATGAGCAGAAACAAGAACATAACCGCGGTGCGAAAGAGCACCTCCAGAAGGAACACCGCGGGTAACTCGTTCATCAGAACCCTGTTCCATTCGAATATTTTTTCCATAGACGATTTTAAGCGCAATTACCGGCTCATCCGGATAAATATACCCGCTTTTTACCAAACTCATCTACGGAGTTATGAAAAGTTGGAAATAACACAGTCCGTATACCCAAGCGCCAACTGGAAATGTACAGACGAGTCAATTCTTTATTGGTTGATAATATTTCTTTTCAATTTATAAAAATCAATCCAGTGCTCACTTTTTCGAACGAGATGAATATACTCCCCTTCCTGTCTGATCTGGGAGGTTCCCGCCAGAATGAAACTCCAGTCGAAATCCGCTGTCCACACACAGTGATTTGTAAATGTTAAGTCAGATTCTGACAAAGAATACTTTCCATTGCAAATAGCAGGGTATCTGGAAATGCTGCTGCCACCCGAGAAAGAACCCTCTTTGAATGAGATGGAAACATGTGCAACCCTGGGATCGGGATCAGCCCGCGACCACCTGTAATAGATCCCTTCGTAAATGCCTGGCGGCAAGAACACATGATTGTCTGCTTGCTCCTCACAAGCAGTGAGTGCAATGATTATTACAACGAATAAGGGTAAACGATTCATGAACCGGTTTTCTTTTTTAGACACGAACCACGTGAGAAAGGTTGTGTCCGTACGACTGAATTAGATCATGTTTTCAAGAGGGTGCGCATCACTTTTTGATTCGCCCGGTAAGCATATAGCCGGCGATACCCATTCCAGCGCTCATAAGCGAAAACCTGGAACCAAGGTTGCTGATCGGGCATCGCGCCGCAGGTACCCTTCCGGCAATGTAGCATTGCTTCTTTACTTCCTGCAGAAGGTAGCTGGCGTATCCCCTCCTGCGCATATCCTGGCGCACCTCCATATAAAGATCAGCAAAGGGGTGATTGTAGTGCAACATGAAGCCGCCAGTTGCAACGACTTCCCCATCCTTCTCCAGAACGTGGCTTCCCGGAGGCTCAACAGTATGGGCGAATATTTTTTCGCCTGCATGGGCCTGTCTGAAAACGACGCCGGGATTCCGCCGGTTTGTGGTGGTTTCGTCGCGAAACAGTACAACATCTGAACTTATCTCGGAAGCACATTCAAATAACATTGACGAGAGTGACAGGTCATTGCTCTGGCATTCAATAAAAGCAGTTGATGACTCGCTGATAAAGCCCCGGAAAATATCGAGGCCGTATCGCCGATATGCAGGGATAAGATAAAATTCGAACACAGCATCGCGGTCGATGAGGTTGTCTTTCCCTTTCACCGAGCCATAACCTGCGGTAACGCCGTCGACCACCATCATCCACGAGTCAGACCAGTTGCGCTCATGGCAAGCGTTGTATCGTATCTGAAAATTATTCTCCTGCAGGAAAAGGCGCCTGAAGTTTGTGATGTCTGATAAAGAGCACCTGCTTGCAGTAAAATTCATGCTGATCAATGTGTGCTACGGGTATTTCGCAGCTATTGCTCAGTGTAATTTAATCATTTAAATAATAATAAGTTCCTGGCAGGGTGTTTAGATCCATATCCATTCAACATGGAGAGTCCGGTGTTCCAGCGGGTAATGGTGGAACGCAGAGCCCGGATGGGCGAGCAGATCCTTAATTGATAGTCCCTGTCCAGAACGCAATGCGTTGCCGCTTCCAGGTATAGGTGACAGCAACGGTGTCTCCAAATGAAATTACCGATGGATAAGAGAATTCATCATCTTCGACACCTCTTTCCAGTTCGATAATCGGACCCCACCTCTTGCCATTGTCGCGCGAAACTGCCAGAGAGATCGGACTGCGTGACCCCCAGTTTTCATCATCCGGATTAAAGATCAGCACCAGCGTATTATCTTCGAGCTTCGTCACATCGATCCCGCTATTCGGATTCGGAAGGTCTGTTTTGTAAACGGGTGACCACGTCTTTCCATAATCTTCGGAGTCGCTGCGGCAGATCACACCTGCAGAGCTGCGCAGCAACATATGGACCTTACCCGGCTCTGATTCCCAGAGGGCAGGCTGAATTACACCTTCGCCGAAAGCGGAATCGCGCTCCAGCTTTACGAACTCAGTCTCTACCCATGTTTTGCCACCATCTTCACTGCGGTCAACAAATGCGTTCCAAACTTTTTTGAGCTCGTTAGACGCCGGCGCAAGCCACGTTCCGTTTGACAGGATTATTGGCTTGTTTCTCACAGGGCCACGGCCACCCTTATCACCCGCGACCAGCTCCCTGGCCTCCGACCATGTTTCACCATTGTCATTGGAAACCTGGAACCATGTTTCCCAGAAGTCGATGGTCTTACCCACCTTAAAAAATAGTGTAATGGTTCCGTTCGGATCTTTGAACAACACCGGATTCCAGTGCGCATCCTCGCGAATCTTTGCGACCTCCTTTGGAGGATACCAGTTACCAGGCTCCCCTTTTGACAACCATATCCCGACATCATCATGTTTCTCGTGAGTGCCGCCAAAC
>CBFGXV010000177.1:0-6034 GCA_965652755.1 uncultured Chryseosolibacter sp.
TTCAATGGCGCCCCATGGTAGTATTCACCTTCTGAATAAACGATGGTGCCAAAACCGCCGGCCTGATAGATCTGGCGCATAGCGTAAAGGTTAGCCCGCATGCAGGAAGTCTCGAACATCATGAACTTAAGTCCTTTGTTTTTCTTCACCTCTTCCAGAAGTTGCTCGCCCTGCTCAACTGAACCGTATGTAACAGGCACGGCAACAGCAACATGTTTCCCATGCTTCAACACTTCCATACAATGCTGCGGATGACTGGGCGCGTCCGTTGCAACGAACACCGCCTCTATCTTGTCGTCCTTTACGAGTTCCTCAAGCGAAGGATATGTTTTCTTACATCCCGTCGCTTTTGCGAGAGCAGCACACCGGTCTGGGAAAAGATCGCTGACTGCCACAACCTCAACATTCGGATGATTCTGAAAGCCAAAGGCTGCGCTGAATTTACTCGCGCCATACCCCACAAGCCCAACCCGCACCTTGCGGTCGGAGACCGGAATCCATTGTTTGGATCCGCCCTGATCACCTTCAGAGATTTTTTTACTGCCACCCATGCTGAAATGAGGAAGCATCGACATCGCAGCAATACCGCTGCCCGCCATACCGATAAAGTTGCGTCGGCTTGAAATATTGTGTTGCCCTTTCTTATTCATTGTACTTGGTTTAGTGCACCTACGAGCTTGTGATCATAGACAATTTTTACAGGGATCACATCATGTCCCTGTGCAACGAGCCAGACCGTAAGGCGGCATAGTGTTGCACAGGAAATGAAGTGTCAGAATTTACGAACAGCCAGCTTCAATACCCGGGGTTCTGCTCCAGTACAGGTGCTCCATTCACTACGCTCAGGTCGATCTGTCCTAGCGGTATCGGGAAATATTCATGTTTGTTTTTGATAAACTCCCCGCTCAGCCAGTTGTTCGACGCGTTCAGTATCTCATTGCCTTCGCGTTCCATGAGCCAGTTCATTCTCGCGGTGAGGTCGAAATCGCGCCCGTCATAACGAACCATATCAAAAAAGCGGTGCCATTCCTGGCCCAGTTCCAGTCGTCTTTCAAAGAATACGGCTTTCCGCGCGTAAGCTTTTCCATTTAACGAAAACTGGCCTGTATAAAGACCAACTTTATAATTGGCTGCAGGTGTGTTGGTGAATCCTTTCGTTGGATCGGAAGGATCGACGTAAGTTTTAACCCATCCATCAGGATTGGCGGCGCGTGCGCGTACCATGTTTACGTACTCCTCTGCTTTCGCCAGACTCCCAACCTCCACTTCGCATTCCGCTGCCCACAATAGCACATCGGCATAACGAATCATGTTGTACGGACTATTTGATGCGCCGCCGCTTCCCCGGTCGGTGGCAACGCGTGCCTTCTCAACAATATTCTTGATCACATTATAAGGACCTGCGTTAAATTGGTTTCTAACCCATGCTTTTCCCGGGTGAACACCCCAGTCTCGAAAAGGAATTCCCCTGCGTCCAACAGTCCAGTCCAGTCGCGAGTCGAGTGTACCCTGATAAGGAGTGAAGGGCTGATTGGAATCGATGCCATTGTCATGCGGGATCGGTGTGTCCTGATAACCCTCTATCAAAGGTAAACCGGTGACCGCATCGGTCTGGAAAGCGTCGACATAATCGAAGGTAGGCTGGCCCCAACCGTAACAACAGGTTGCCGGACCCCCATACGTACCGTTGTACTGATCCATGGCGTTTCCGTTTCCGCTGGTAGTACCGTCATTCACGGACATCTGAACGGTGAATACTGCCTCACTTCCGTTTTTCGTTCTCGCTATGAAATTATCATTGTATCGCTGGAGCAGCTGATATTTCAGACCGTTTGATGTCTGGCCATTGGCAATTATATCGTCCAGGATCGGTTTGGCTTCCGCGAACTTGTTCTGAAACATATAAGTCTTCGCCAGAAAAGATTTGGCGGCCCACTTGTTTGCCCTGCCCACCTGTGTCTTTGTTGCCGTCAGATTATCGGCTGCAAATGTAAAGTCCGCCTCGATCCTCGGATATATGTTTTCTTTGTTCGGAACAAAGTAATTTCTCTCAGCGTAGTTTATTGTTTCATCAATCCAGGGCACATTCTTGAAGAACATGGCCAGGTACAGATAATAGACACCACGCAGGAACCTTGTTTCCGCCTCCACCTGCACTAATTTCTCAGGTGTGGCATCATTGACATCCGGAAGGAGCTTCAGCACGTCGTTGCAACGATTTACTGCTGAATAGAGATTCCTCCATTTGCTTTCGATGTCCGAATCCGCATCCGTAAAAAGCATGGCGTTAAAAATACTTGGACCAGTTTCGGTGCCCTGCGTGACTTCGTCGCCGCCGCGAAGACGGCCGATGCCTCCCAGGTAGTTCCCGCCAACGGTACCTCCACCATCCAGCAGGGAGTATGCGCCAATGAGTAGCAGATCAACGCCTTGTTCATTCGCCAAGGTAGCCTCGCTCACAGAACCATAAGGCTGTATCTCAAGATAGCTCTCGTCGCAGGAGAATGTGATCAGCAATGCCAGGCACGCCAATACGATAATTTTATTGTTCATCTTCATGATCGTATATGATTTTTTAGAACGAAACGTTTAGGCCGAAAATAATACCCCGCTCGTTGTTGGGATAACTTCCTCTGTCGACACCCAGTGCTGAGGTGGACCCGCCAACAACCTCGGGATCCAATCCGGAGTATTTTGTCAACGTGAAAAGGTTCTCGGCTTGGGCGAACAGTCTGAGGTTTGTGATCTTGATCTTCTGCAACAACGCCTGGTCTACCGTATAACCAAGGACAAGCGACCTGAGCTTGAGGAAAGATCCGTCCTCGATGTAGAATGAATTCGCTGCAAGCGTGGTGCTAAAGGTTCCCTGCGACTCGACGATCGGAATCGTCGTATCTGTATTTTCCGGAGTCCACGCATTCAGCACGTCCCTGCTGAGATTGGTCGTCGGGTAGTAGGCCATAAAATGCGTGTAAGATTTGGTCAGGTTGAAAATTTCATTTCCCTGGGAGCCAAAGAAGAACGCCGAAAAGTCAAAGTTTTTATAACCGAGGTTCATGTTCACCCCATAGGTGAAATCCGGATTTGGATCCCCGAGGTGCGTACGGTCAGCGGAAGTTATCTCGCCGTCATTGTTAACGTCCTGATAACGGAATCGCCCTGGAGCTGCGGCATTCTGCAAAGGAGCCGCGTCCACTTCCGCCTGGCTATTGAACAAACCCATGACTTTGTATCCATAATAGGAACTTACAGGGTGACCCTCTTCGTTGCGAACCATGGAGCCAATGCCCTGGTGGCTTCCTGAAAAGAAATAACCAGGATCCGGAATATCCACTACCTCATTTTTATAGCTGGTGATGTTGGCTCCCACCGAGTACGTAAAGTCATTTACATTTCCTCTGTATTTGACAGCGGCGTCAATCCCCGTGTTCTGGATATCGCCGATGTTAACAGACGGAGCGTTCGCGCCGCCAATGACTACCGCGGGAAGCGGTTCGGTAAACAACAGGCCGTTGATCTGTTTTTTATAGTATTCGACTGAGACGTCGAGCGCACCAGTGAACAAAGCCATGTCGAATCCAAAGTTCGTAACAACATTTTCTTCCCATCCCGTGGCCGGATTGCCAATACGGTTCGTGGCAAAACCCTGCACAATAGAAGTGCTCGACCCGGTAATGTCATAATAAGTCGAGGTCATTCCACTGCCGTAGAGACTGTACGAGTTGAGCGAGCTTACGTTGTTCTGAGAACCGAGAACGCCGTAGCTGCCTCTGAATTTCAGGTCGTCAAGCCACGCCAGATCTTTCATGAAGGCTTCCTCTGAAATGCGCCATGCGAGCGACACCGAGGGGAAGATCCCGTATCGTTGTTGAGGTCCGAACACCGAAGAACCATCGCGGCGTATGGTAGCGCCCAACAGATATCGGTCATTGAAACCGTAATCCACGCGGCTGAACAGTGAAAATAATCGCCTTCCAGTGATTGAACTGCTGTTCGCCAGTGCATCCGTTCCGTTGCCCAGGATGAGGAAGTTAAAATCTTCTGAGAAGAATTTCTGTCTGCTCGCATCAACTCCGCGCGCGGTGTACTCGATCGCCTCTGAACCCGCTAGAACCTTCAGGTGATGTTTGCCAAACGTGTTCTCATAGGTCAGTACATTTGTAAAGGTTTGGGTGCTACCATAACCCGCACTTACACTCAGTGTGTTCTCACTGTTGTTACCCTGCACATTCTCCACCTGCGTGGTATTAAAATCCTGAATGTACTCATTAGCTATATTGTAGCCGATGCTCGTACGCGCGGTGAAATTTTTCAGAAAGTCAACTTCGGCATAAACGTTTCCGATCACGAACCATTCATTGACAATATCCTTGTCCCGGTTCCTGTACTGCACAGCAACAGGGTTTTGGCCGTCACCCAGCCCAGGGCCGCCAAACGTCCCTCCCCAGTTCCCCATAATATCCCTGATCGGTACGATGGGTTGTTGCTTTACTGTTTCAATGATTCCGCCGAAGTCCGAATTTTCACTAAAGCCGGGGTTCTCCCTGAAGATAACATTGAGGTTCTCTCCTATTCTGATGTGTTCGCCCAGGCTGAACGATGTGTTGACACGTCCTGAATAACGTTTGAGGTATGTGTTCACAAGGGTGCCTTCCTGATCCAGAAAGCCGAGCGACAAAAGATACTTCGACTTATCCGTACCGCCACTTACTGTAAGGTTCTGATCCAGGGTTGGAGCCTTCTTAAAGAGCTCGTGATACCAGTCCGTGCCTTCCTTGTTGATCTTTTGAATGATATAGTTCTGACCACGGTTTGGGCTTTCATATACATACCGCGAAGGATCAACGGCTGGATCTCCCTCAAAGGCCACGCCGGCTCCCGAAGGACCCCTGTACATGTAATCGGGCATGCCGTTGTTAAAGCGGTCATTATTAGGAAAAGCGAGATTGTATACTTTTACATACTCCTCTGAATTCATGAGGTTGAACGGATTCCCGGACAACGGATAGGCCATCCGGTACGTCGCGCCGTAGCTTACTACGGGGGCGCCCGTTTTTCCTTTCTTCGTTGTAACAAGGATCACCCCGTTGGCACCCCGTACGCCATATATTGCAGCCGAACCCGCATCCTTTAACACCTGGATCGATTCAATATCCTGTGCGCTGATATTGTTCAGATCCTGCTCGATGCCGTCGACAATTACCAGCGGATCTGTGTTCCCGAAATTCGTAACACCGCGAATGAATATCTTGGTGCCGGCGCCGGGAACGCCTGACCGCGTAACGTTCACGCCAGACGCCATACCCTGCAGCGCTTGCTCCGCGGATGTCGCAGGGACACTTTTCAGATTGTCCACCTCTACGATCGATACGGAACCCGTTATGTCTTTCTTGCGCTGCGTGGAATACCCCGTTACAACTACCTCCTCAAGGGTTTGCGTATCGCCCGCAAGGGACACGTCGATCACCTGGCGTGAATTAACCGGAACTTCCATTGTCTGAAATCCGATAAATGAAAAGACGAGTGTAGCATCCTCGGGGGCGGAGAGCGCGTAATTACCCTCGACATCCGTGGTCGTACCTATGGAGGTATTCTTAATTACAACATTCACCCCGGGTATGGGATTAGCATCATCTTTGGATACGACCCTCCCCGTAACGGTAACGGATTGTGAGAATGCCATCTCCGCGAGATGGACCATCATCACCACGAGGACCCACCTGCAATGTCGGATTAACATGCCGTTGTCAAAGCGTAGTTTTTTTTTCATAAAGGTTTGATTTGGTTATTGATTCATCGTCCTGGCGACAGGTAGTTACATATCTGCGAACAGAGAAGAACAGCATGATAATGCATGTCCTTTTCCCATTGCTCGCTGGTTTTCATTTTACTGACGGTGCGTTTTCTTTAAATCAATTACGTATGTAAAAATGGACTTGTTTTATATACAAATATATAAATGCATTGTTTACATACAACAAAGATCCGAATTGATTTTAGGTGCGATTGTTTCTTTGTCTGAAGTGAACGTCTG
>CBFGXV010000178.1:0-6030 GCA_965652755.1 uncultured Chryseosolibacter sp.
GCTTACCTTGACGCATATGCAGCAACCTCTGACAAGAATTATTTAGGATCGGCGCTTGCCAATGCTGAATTTCTTGTCAATAACATGGTCACCAAAGGTGGCGGCGTACTCAGGAATTATAGTGACGGCAAGAGGGAAACCGATGGTTTTCTCGACGATTACGCAAACCTTTCACTTGCTTTTATCAAGTTGTACCAGCACACCTTTGAAATTCGATGGCTTCAACAGGCAAAATCTATTGCCGATTTCACTGTCGAAAATTTCCGCGATGCCGAAACGGGTTTTTTCTTCTATACCTCGGACCTGTCAGAAAACCTGATAGCGCGAAAGAAGGAGATCTCGGATGGGGCCATGCCGTCCTCGAATTCTGTTATGGCGGAAGTTCTGCTCCTGTTGGGCGAATTCTATCAGGATACTACTTACCGGGTCCTCGCAGAGACCATGTTGAATAAGACCGCGACAATGTACGTGGGATCCTCCGGCGTTTTTTATTCTAATTGGGCCAGGGTATCTGCGGTGGCGGCGTGGCGCCCCTTCGAGGTAGCCATACTCGGTGATGATGCATTGGCCAGGAATCACGAGATGCAGAAACATTACAACCCTCTTGCTCTTTTTTCCGGAGGCCAGCGGGAAAATTTGCCGCTCCTGGAGAATAAACTCGTTGAAGGGAAGACGATCATTTACGTTTGTCGCGATCGCGTGTGTAAACTTCCGGTCGAAGACGTGCAGCAGGCATTGAAACAGTTGAAGGCAGGCGAGTGATCTGATTCGTCACTTTTCCGGATGAAGTCGATGCACACGTTACTCTACTTCATGGTTTAACGCCGTGTCGAATCCCTTACGATCAGTCTGCTGGGTATCAACTTCTTTTCTGGTTGGTGATCGGGATTTTTTATGCGACTTAAAAGCATTTCCGCCGCAGTCGATCCCATTTCAAGCGCAGGCAGATCAATGCTTGTGAGCGAAGGTTCGACAAACTGTCCGATCTTTTCATTGTTGAATCCAAGCACGGCAATGTCCTGGGGAATTTTCAAGCCTGTTTTTTTGATGACGTGCATGATCTCGATCGCTGCCATGTCGTTGATGGCAAAGATTGCATCCGGACTGTTGTCCCCGTTGATAAGATGCCGGATAAATTCTTCGATATTATCTGGCCGGAAATCGGGAAACATTAGCAGGCCGGGATTGTAGTCGATATTGTTCTTCAAAAGGGCATCCCTGTAGCCGGCCAGTCGGCGGGAACTCGTGTATAAACGCTGTGGTCCTGCGAGTATGGCAATCCGTTTGCAACCCTGGTCGATGAGGTGCTGCGTGGCTTGAAAAGACACTTCATAATTGTCTGTAAACACCTGGGATGTTTCCAGGCTTTCGCATATCCGGTCAAAAAAGACAACCGGGATTTTTTTTTCCAGAAGGGTACAGAAATGATCCGTGTTCTCCGTTTCTTTTGAGACTGAAATCAGAACGCCATCCACATGGTTGGAGATCAGCGAAAGCAATGTATTCCTTTCCGTATTGTAGCACTCGTTCGACTGGCACACCACTACATTGTAGCCTGCAGAAGTTGCGATCTTTTGTATACCGCCGATCGCCCTGGAGAAGAATGTGTTGGCGGTTTCGGGAATGATGACACCAATTGTATTTGTGCGGCGGTTCTTAAAATTCACAGCCATGGCATTCGGCTGATAGCGAAGTTTCTCCGCCAGTTCCTGAACCTTCCGCTGCGTTTCCGAATTGACGTCCGATCGCTTCTGGAGCGCGCGCGAAACTGTAGATTTGGAAATGCCCAATAGCTTCGCTATTTCCTTGATCGTTACCGGGGCTGGGCCCATTTTGAATTCTTTTCCTAAATATAATCAATTATCGGGACCGATCCCGGGACCGGTCCCGCAGAGCATTTTCAAAAAAGTGTTTTGGACATTAAAAAACATCGGAAAAAATACGGTAAATTCTAAAATGAATTAAGTAACCCATGCCTTGATGATAGAATCTTTACGAAGTCTTTCTTACACGGCCAGCCTCGCCCATCCCGGCTGTAATCCGGATGAGCACTATGAAGGTCTCTTTGAACGCGTAACCAACGACGATCACGCAGCGTTTGAAAAGATCTTCCGGAACTTTTACAAATCTCTGTGCGCGTATTCAAAACAACTCGTAGTTTGTCCTCAGTTAGCGGAAGAAATTGTAGACGATGTTTTTTGCAGTCTGTGGCGCAACAGGAAAAAAATTCAGATCAACACTTCTTTCAGAGCGTATCTGATCACATCCATTCGCAACCGTTCCCTGGACAGCCTTCGGAGACGCAAAGAAATCAAGGTGTATGTACTCGATCATGCAGACGCGGTTGAAGCTGATCAAAGCGTGGGCTGTGACGGGCTCATCTATGAGGAATTGCGAAGCCAGATCGATGGTGCTATCGAAACACTTCCCAAACAGTGTCGCCTTATATTTCGAATGAGTCGCGAGCAGGATCTTTCTTACAGGGATATCGCCGTTAAGCTGAACATCAGCGTGAAGACCGTCGATACACAGATCGGACGTGCATTGAAACATATCCGCAAAAGCATTGACGCTTTAAACTGACGCGACGCAAAAAAATCATCATCCACGCCGTTGAATGACAGACGGAATCATCGATTACTTTCTTAACATTGCACGATGGGATGGGATAAATTCAAGATGGCCCAAAAGTTTCTTCAGAGAGCGAATGCCATTCATCCTGAGGATTCTGATGACAAGCTCCAGCGCGTGGACGCCCTCGCGCTTCAGGATGTTTACTACGATTGTTATATGAGCAGCTTCAGCCGTGAAGATCTGTTGAAGCGACTCTCCGAGGTAATTTCCGGAAAGATCGAGATGCCGGAGGAGGAGGTCGACGATGCGGATCGCTATCGCGCAACGTATATTAAAGAGGCGGAAGTTATTTTGAGCTCGATCGAAAAAGCCGACTGATCCTGCATCGTCCGCGCGCCGCCTGGCGGCCGTTGTTATATTTTTCTTTTGGCGGGCTTGGTCTTGAGTATCTGTCGCCGGACAGCGTCGATGTGTGAAGAGTCGCCTCCCATCTGAATTGCGTTGAGCACCTGGGTCACATATTCCTGCGCTTTCTTCTTATCATCATCCCGGATATTTTCGTATTCAGCCAGAATTGTTTCTACTTTCTCCTGGGTGATCTTTTTTTCCTTCACAGCCACAGTCAGTCCCTTCGACAGTTTTGACTCTCCACCGCTGAAGCAGGCGCCCGCTAGCGCCAGGAAGGAAAGAAGAAGACATAGAGCAGTGCGGGTCATTGTTTCGTGGTTAGTGCAGCGTCGGGAAGTTGTAAAAATAATTAAATTCTGCGACTGCGTGGAGATTTATGAAGGAGCATCTGGTGCGATACGGCCGAAAGGTCTTGGGTGCCGATATACAGTTTGCGAAATTCCACCCCGTTTTTCTCACCACAAAATGTTTTTGCGATTTTTTTGGATAAAAGGCTGCCAAAGCTATCTTTGCACTCCATTCTAGGAAGGTCCGGTAGTTCAGCTGGTTAGAATGCCTGCCTGTCACGCAGGAGGTCGCGGGTTCGAGTCCCGTCCGGACCGCAACCCGTTGTCGACTAAAAGGTTACAACGGGTTTTTTTATTCCCTTCCTCCGCTGTTGGTTCGGTTTCCTCTTCACTACAAAGTTTGAGAGCACCAATTGGGACATTTAACCGCGATGTTTGGAACAGTTTTTTCTTCAATGGGGGAAATGGTGCCTTTTATGGACGAAGGAAAATTCAACAGACTATCACTCGCCGACCGGGCGAGCATCGTGTGGCAGAAAGGAAAATTTGTCGACTCTCTGATCTGTAACAACTATTGTCTTATGCTATACAGTGTCGACCGTCAGTTCCTGGAATTGTACCTCGATCTTAAATCGCATTCAATAGTCTGGATCAACCTCGCCAACGAATTCGATCTGGCCAAATACCTCGACGATATCCGAATCGAAGTGTGACGCCACGGCAAAAAAAAGCTCACCGGGTTACGGTGAGCTCACAGGTATAGGTAATAGGGTTTAAAAAAATTCCTGGAAATAAGCGTGGCACCTTACATTGAGCGCCTGGCTTTTAAATGATTTACGAAATCGAGAACAAGGCCAATGACCGTCATGGAACCGACGAAGGTGAAGAACAATCCCGTGCGTTCCTGATGGTTCGACAGCGCATCCAGGCCTGTGTAAAGCATTGACAATACAGCGACGAAGGCGAGAACAAACACGACCCATTTTTTCATTTCGGCGGGGGTTATTAAATCACTTCACGAAGGTAATTCAAACAAATACCTGAAAACAGTGAAAAAACAGCATTAAATTACGCGTGAAAACAAAGGCACATTTAACAAGAATTTGCCTTTTATGATGAGAAAAGGAGGTTTGGAGTGGACCTTCGTCAGGGTTATTTTAATGCGATTTAAAAGGCCCGAATTGTAAAGTTCTGTTAATTTTGTGCTTCCTTTAACTTAAAACAATGAGCCTTTTGGATTTCGAGAAACCTATTGCTGAACTGGAAGCCAAGCTGAACGACATGAAGCAGCTGGCCAGGGACAGTGATAAGGATGTCCAGGCCGCTATCAAAGCGCTGGAAAAAAAGATACTGGAACTCAAAAAAGAGACCTTCGAAAATCTCACGGGATGGCAACGCGTTCAGCTCTCCCGACATCCGGAAAGGCCGTACACGCTTGATTACATATACGAGATCACTTCTGATTTTATAGAGATCCACGGCGACCGCACCGTCGCCGACGACAGAGCCATGGTTGGTGGCCTTGGCACGATCGACGGAAAAACATTCATGCTCATCGGTCAGCAAAAGGGTCGCAACACCAAACAGCGCCAGATGCGCAATTTCGGAATGGCCAATCCCGAGGGCTATCGCAAGGCGCTTCGCCTGATGAAAATGGCGGAAAAATTCGATAAGCCGATAATTACATTCATTGATACACCCGGCGCTTATCCCGGGCTGGAAGCGGAAGAACGCGGGCAGGGCGAAGCGATCGCCAGGAACCTGAAGGAAATGTTCATGCTCACTGTACCGGTGATCTGTATCATCATCGGCGAAGGAGCATCGGGAGGCGCATTGGGGATCGCCATCGGTGACCGCGTGCTCATGCTTGAAAATACCTGGTATTCGGTGATATCTCCCGAGTCGTGCTCTTCTATTCTCTGGCGCAGCTGGGACTACAAAGAGCAGGCGGCCGAAGTATTGAAACTCACAGCAAAGGATATGCTGGAACAAAAACTTATCGACGGTATAATCCGCGAACCGCTCGGCGGCGCTCATACCGATGTGAAGTGGATGGCCAGTGAAGTAAAAAAAGTCATTCTTGAACAAACTGAAGCCCTTCAACAACTTTCGTCCGAGCAACGCATCCAGCAGCGCATCGACAAGTTTTGCGCGATGGGTGTCGTAAAAGAGAACGCCCCGAAGTCAACGGTGCCTCATGAAAAATGAGCCCCGAACGGCACCTTGTGATCAGCTCATCAATGAGGGCATGAGAACACCGCCAGGGATTCCATCCATGTTTTCTTTACAGTCTGACTTGTGACCTGCAACTATTAACGAAGAACCTTCTTGAAACTCCATGTCATCGATACCGGTCTCTTTAAGTTAGATGGAGGGGCAATGTTCGGGGTCGTGCCCAGGTCGATCTGGCAAAAAACGAATCCTCCGGATGATAATAACCTCTGCACATGGGCCATGCGTTGTCTGCTTATCGAAGATGGCGACAAACTCATCCTCATCGACAACGGCCTGGGAAATAAACAAGACGCAAAATTCTTCAGTCATTACTACCTGCATGGCGATGACTCGTTGCAGAAATCCATACGGTCCGCCGGTTTTTCGGAAGACGATATCACCGACATGTTCCTCACGCATCTTCACTTTGATCATTGCGGGGGTGGGGTGCGTTACAATGGCGACAAGCTCGCGCTCACTTTCAAAAATGCTACGTATTGGTCCAATGAGGATCACTGGCATTGGGCTACGCATCCAAATCCCAGGG
>CBFGXV010000179.1:0-6020 GCA_965652755.1 uncultured Chryseosolibacter sp.
AACTGATCGACTGCTTTTTGAAAAGTATGGAAATGGATCTGTACAAGAATGGTTACGATGAAAAGGGGTTTAAAGAATACGTAACTGGCTCGGCCGAAGTGGTCGGCTTGATGTGTCTACGCATCTTTTGCAACGGCGACGATGAAACTTATGCAAAACTCAGATCACATGCAATGAGTCTGGGTTCGGCATTCCAGAAGATCAATTTCCTGCGGGATCTGAATGCGGATATGTTTAGTCTTGGACGAACATATTTCCCGGATATGAAATCGGGCGACCTAACAGTGGCAAATAAATCCGAAATAGAAAATAGTATCGCGATAGATTTTGCCGACGGTTTCGCAGGCATCAAAAAACTTCCGCGGTCCTCCCGGTTCGGTGTTTACGTGGCTTATATGTATTATCTTGCGCTGTTTAAGAAAATACGGAATACGCCTCCGGAGAAAGTTTTGCATGCACGAATCAGAATACCCAACCCGCACAAGGCAACTTTATTGGCATATTCGTTTGTTAAACATCAGTTAAACATGATCTGATGGAGCACGTAATATTGGTCGACACAGCGGATAATGAGACCGGAACGATGGAGAAAATGGAAGCTCATCAGAGAGGTCTTCTACACAGGGCATTTTCCATCCTGCTATTCGATTCCAGCGGAAGAATGTTGCTCCAAAAGCGCTCGCGGAATAAGTATCACAGCAGCGGATTATGGACCAACACCTGCTGCAGTCATCCGTTACCGGGCGAAAGCCTCGAGACAGCTACCCGCAGAAGATTGCGCGAAGAGATGGGGATCGACCTCCAGCCAATCCACTCACATACTTTCATATACAAGGCGCGGCTGGATAAGGACCTGATTGAACATGAACTCGACCATGTGTTCTTTGGCATCTACAATGGACAGCCGGACGTCAACGAAACCGAAGTTGAAGCCTGGAAGTACGTGGATGTTTCCTGGCTCAGGTCGGATATCGAAAAGAATCCGTCGGATTACACCGTTTGGTTCAAGCTTATCTTAAACCAGCCTGAAATGAATACACTTGCCGTCTGAAGTTGCATCGATATGCAGGAAAGACGGGCGCTATCGAAGCGAATCAGGAATAGTTTTTACACCGGGTCTTTTCTCCTATGAAGATATACCATTTCACGCAGAATCAGTTTCTTCCGATAAGTCCCGGAGAAGCGTGGACGTTCTTTTCAAATCCTCATAATCTCGGCGATATTACCCCAGCCGGACTTCGCTTTCAGATTAAAAATATCGGCCTTGACGCAGGTATTTACGAAGGCCAGATGATACATTACAGGATCCGCATACTTCCTTTTGTATGGGTGACCTGGCTTACGGAGATCACAAAAGTAAAACACCACGCATATTTTATAGACGACCAGCGAATTGGCCCGTACGCGCTATGGCATCATCAGCACCACTTCCGGGAAGTGGACGGCGGGGTAGAAATGCACGACACCGTAACGTACGCCTTGCCGTTTGGCTTCCTTGGAACTTTTGTGCACCGGGTATTCGTTCGCGGACAACTCCGCGGTATCTTCAGCCACCGCCGGAGCGTTCTTGAAAAGAAGTTCAAGGCCAATCTTAACGCAAAGGAATTAATCCTGTAAGTATGGGACCATCTGAAATCGCAATCTGTGCCCTGATCGTTGCAGGAACCTTCTTGTTCTGGGAGTTTGTGGCGTGGTTCACGCACAAGTTCATCATGCATGGCATGTTGTGGAGCTGGCATAAATCCCATCATACGGTCCACAATCACAGTCTTGAAAAAAATGATCTGTTTGCGCTGGTGTTCAGCCTTCCTTCGATCGGGTTATTGTATTATTTCACGCAGGTCGATTATAACCCTTATCTCATAAGCGTCGGGATCGGTATTTTTTGCTATGGATTGTTCTATCTCGTCTTTCACGACATCATTGTACATCAAAGACTTAAGTGGAGGCCGGAAAAAAAGAGCCGGTACTTACAACGGATGATCCATGCGCATTATATACACCATAGCAAACACACGAAAGAGGGGTGTGAAGCTTTCGGTTTTTTATTCGCTCCCAAAAAATATGAAGCGAAAAAGTTTACCTTTAGGTCCGAAAGATCTCAGACCCAGTAATCCAAATCCCAAACTCCTTTGAATCAGAAACATCTTTATCTCTGGATAAACCTGCTTTCATTTATAGTCCCTTTTATTTTCAGTTTCTATCCCAAAGCAAATTTTTCGAGGAAATGGAAATTTGTTCTTCCCGCAATTACGATTACCGCCATTTTGTTTATCACGTGGGACGCACTTTTCACCAAACTGGGGGTATGGGGCTTTAACCCGCGTTATACCATGGGCATCGATGTGTTCGGATTGCCTGTCGAAGAAATCCTTTTTTTCTTCTGCATTCCCTATGCTTGCCTTTTCACGTACTTCGCCCTTAACAACCTGATCGAAAAAGATCACCTTTTACCCTTTCACGAGATCATATCGAGTTTACTCATCATCCTGTTGCTCGTATTCGGGTCTTATTTTATCGACAGGCTTTATACGGGCACGACGTTTATTCTGACAGGATTCTTCCTGGCATTTTTACTGTTAAAGCTGCGCGCCAGGTTCATGGGAAGGTTCTACCTTGCTTTCGCGGTACTCGTGATCCCGTTCCTGATCGTCAACGGGGTCCTTACGGGCTCTTTCATTGAGGAGCCGGTAGTTTGGTATAACAACGAAGAAAACATGGGCATCCGGTTGGGCACGATCCCACCCGAAGATCTTGTCTATGCGATGCTGATGATACTTCTGTCGGTGACGATCTGGGAAAAACTAGAAGACCGCCGGTAGGAAATTGATTACTCGTATCGCAGCGAAGTTACCGGATTGGAAGCTGCCGCCTTGATCGATTGAAAGCTCACCGTGAACCAGGCGATGCCCGTCGCCACTGCGCCGCTCCCGATAAATATCCAGGGACTGATATCCACGCGATAAGCAAAACCATCCAGCCAGCTATCCACAACAAACCACGCGGCAACCGCGGCAGGCACGAAGGCGATCACAACCAGTCTTGTGAATTCCCTTGACAACATCATGGTCAGGCCCGTTGTAGACGCGCCCATTACTTTCCTGATACCGATCTCCTTTGTGCGCTGCTCCGCCATAAAGGCTGCAAGAGCAAACAATCCGAGACACGCAATAAATATCGCAAGGCACGAAAACACCGTAAAGAGCTGACCCATCCGCTGTTCGGACCTGAACAGCTCGTCAAAACGCTCGTCGAGAAAGCTGTAGTCGAAGGGTTGGCCCGGCACGAGCTGTTTCCATAACTTCTCCACGGCGGCGACCCTTTCCGCGGGATTGCCTTCATAGCGGATCATCAACTGATACGAGTCATTCGTCAGACGGATGGACAACGGACGGATCTTGTTCTTGAGCGATTCAAAATTAAAATCCTTATAGACCCCGATCACTTTCAACGTCTGCCTCTTATTATCGTCGTTAAAGATGACCTCCTCTCCTATCGGATCGATAAATCCGAACTCCTTCACTGCGGCTTCATTCAGGAGGATAGCGCTTGAGTCCGAAGGAAAATCCCTTGAGAAGTACCGGCCTTCCTTCATCTCGAACTTCATCACTTCCTGGTGATCATAGTCGGCGTAATACAAGCCCATGATCCGGTCCTGTTCAGATCCAGCGGCCTTGAAGACGGTGGTGTTGTTTACGCCGGGAAAGCTGTTATTGGTATAGCTGGATCGCACGATGCCTGTTTGCTGAGCCAGCGAATTTTTAAAAGCATTCTTGTGCTCACCGAGCAAACCTGCGTTGGGAATTATCAGGATATTGTGTTTGTCAATTCCCAGATTGCGTTGCTGCATAAAACGGATCTGCTGGAAAACGATACCCGTGAAAATGATGAGGAAGATTGAAAGTCCAAACTGCAGAACAACCAGTCCGCTCCGCACACCCTTGCTCTTCATACCTGCGCGCACCTTTCCTTTCAACACTTCGACCGCGCTGAAAGAAGTAAGGTAAAACGCGGGATAGCTGCCCGCCACCACGCCCACGAAAAGGATGAGTGCAATGATCGCAACAACAAACACCGGTTGCATAAAGACCGTCATTCCAAGTTGCTTTCCCGCGAGAAGGTTAAACTGCGGCAACAACAGGTAGCAGAGTACCAACGCGACAACGACGGCCAAAAAACTGTAAAGAATAGATTCAGCGAGAAATTGTCTCACCATCTGCGAGCGCAGTGAGCCCAGTGTCTTCCGCAATCCTACTTCTTTCGCCCTGCCTGCGGATCTCGCCGTCGACAAGTTCATGAAGTTGATACACGCGATGATCACGATAAAAAGTCCGATACCGCCGAAGAAATAGACGTACATAATGTTCCCCGCTGGCTCAAGCCCGTCGCGTGTCGTAGAACGAAGGTGAATATCGGTTACTGGAGTGGTGAAATAGCCATAAGCTCCGCCGCTCTTCTCCATATCTTTCATCGACACACCCATGAAGCGCTCTACCTCTGGTCCGACGTACTTTGTTACCAGGTCTGGAAACTTGCTTTCAATATCGCTGACGTTGGTATGTTCGTCAGTGCGGAAGTACGTGTACAGGAAATTATTCAGCCAGGCATTTCGCTGCATTTGCTCTGCGGATGCCGACGAAAGCAACACCTTAAAAATAAAATGCGAGTTCAGCGGCGCGTCTTCAGCAACGCCTGTAATCGTATACGTCTGATGCCCTCCGACTGTGATAAGTTTTCCCGGCGGACTTTCGTTGCCAAAGTATTTGGTAGCAATACTTCTTGTCAGCACCACCGTATTTGGCTCCTTCAAGGCGGTCTCGATATCTCCTTCCAGGAGTTTGTAGCCGAAGAATTCAAAGAAATTGGAATCTGCATGAAACACCTTCTCTTCTGTGAACGCCTTATCCCCGTATTTCAGCGATGGCGTTCCCCAAAAGTTGGAAATGCGGGTGGCCGCCTCAACACCCGGCACTTCCTCAACAAGTGTTTCAGCCATCGGAGGACACGTGTTGGCAGTGGTAACGTCCTGGTCACCGATCTTTGCCTGCAGACCCACCTGATAAATACGGTCTGCATTGGCGTGGAACCTGTCGAAGCTAAGCTCGTCCACCACATACAATAAGATCAGAAGACAAGCCGCAATCCCGATACTCATCCCGAGGATGTTGATGGCCGAGAAGAATTTGTGTTTCAGGATATTGCGTACTGCGAGTTTAAAATAATTCTGGAGCATGGCAGGTAGTTGATGACTGTTAAGACGGATTCAGCGGATTATTGTTACAATGACGACTCATTCATCTCTTAGTGTTTTCACCGGATTCAATTGTAACCATGATGGAATTAAGCCTGAAATCCCGCAAAAAAATCCCCTGAGAGAAATCTGCCGGGCAGACACTCAGGGGATTTTCCAAAAGCCAGTGATCCATTGATTGCAAACGGAATGAGTATAACGGACGCATTCATTTGCACGTCCGGAATTCCAGGGTCCGTTGGTTAAATATGAAAGTGTTCCTTGATGTTTTCAGTGACAACTTTGCCGTCGAACAGGTTAACAATCCTGTGCGCGTAGTTGGCGTCATAAGGTGAGTGAGTCACCATAATGATCGTCGTGCCCTCTTCATTCAGCTGGGAAAGAAGCTTCATTACCTCTTCACCATTGGCGGAGTCGAGGTTACCAGTAGGTTCATCGGCAAGGATCACGCGCGGTTTGGCTACGATGGCGCGGGCGATAGCCACACGCTGCTGTTGTCCACCAGACAGTTGCTGCGGAAAGTGATTCCTGCGGTGCATGATATTCATGCGTTCAAGAACTTCCTCCACCCTTTGCTTGCGCTCGGATGCGGGAACCTTCAAATATAGAAGTGGGAGCTCTACGTTTTCAAATACTGTCAACTCGTCGATCAGGTTGAAACTCTGGAACACGAATCCAATCGATCCCTTGCGGAGTTGTGCGCGCTGGCGCTCCGAGTACTTCGCGACTTCGTGCTCGCCGAAATAATATTCACCTCCCGAGGGATTAT
>CBFGXV010000180.1:0-5999 GCA_965652755.1 uncultured Chryseosolibacter sp.
GATGGTGATATATCACAAGCCGTGACATTCGATCGGACCTTTGTCACGCCCAATACGAGTTTCTGCTCGCCGGCTTCCTTGCGGACAAATATTTCATTCGCAGTAGTGTAATTAAACACCGGGAAAGAATCCATATCCTCTTCAAAAATAGAGGCTACAGCGTAGTGCATGCCAACGCGTTGAAGATTGATCCGCGATGGCATTACAAACTTCGTATAGATGTTCGAAGCATTGGCAAGGCTTGGCACATTGCTCGGTATCTGCTCCAGTCGTTTGCGGAATTCGAGCTCGAGATTGACCTCGCTGATCTGGCTCACCAGCTGCATCGCCCTGCAGGCGTATTGCATGATCTGTGTCGTTTCAATGCCGGAGACCTCGTCAAAGAACCAGCCGCAGCTCGTATACATGAGCATTGCATTGCGCTGGACTTCCATAAGCCTGAGCACCTGTGGCGCGTCCACTGCCTGGCTGCAGTGATCCTTCATGAACTTGCGGATAGTGTCATCGTTGCGCCGCAGGATCACATTGATGTATTCATCGCGTGCAAGCCAGGGATCTTTGAAAATACCGACGGCCTCCCTTTCAAAGATGAGCGCGAGTTCATCGCGCAGCCAGTCGAGTGTTTCGCGAAGCGGTTTTCGCCACTTCTGATTCCACGAAGGCTTACCACCGGTGTTGCACCCGCAATCATTCCTCCACCGTTCCACGCCGTGAACACAGCTCCAGGAGCTGTCCTCATGTATCTGCGCCTCATAGGCTGGCGTTACCAGCGACAGGAAGTGGGCATAGTTGGTTAGCTTGACCTTGGAGAACTGCTGGATATAATCCATACATGATGCCAGGGCCATATCGCCGTGCTTGTGATGGTGACCATACGTTTCTCCATCTGTCGCGATATGGCAGAGCTGGATCTCCTGACCGCCCTTATCGAGGGAGCTGATCAGGCGCTCGGCAAGCTTGCGCCCGTCGTTGAGGAGTCCGCTGAATGCCACGGCTTGTGATATATCACCATCGTAGAAAAAGAGCACAATGCTTTTTCCTGAAGGCAAGTTGTACACATAGGGTCTTCGCGTGTCGAATCCGGTGTCGGCATTTCTCCATTGCGTCTCGCCAATCTTTCGGAAACCTCTGGCCTGCCGCGGTGCCAGAATAGTGAATTTGATATTGTGTTTTGCCAGCAGCTCAAGGGACTCGGTGTCTACTGCAGTCTCTGCGAGCCACATGCCTTCCGGGACACGATTAAACCTGTGGATGAAGTCGCGGATCCCCCAGATGATCTGCGTTTCCTTATCACGGGCGGTCGCAAGCGGCAGTATCATATGGTTATACACCTGGGCCAAAGCTGATCCATGCCCGTCAAAAGCATCGACGCTTACTCTGTCAGCCTCCAGGATCGCCTCGTAAGTTTCCCGATCATTTTGTTCCATCCATGACAAAAGGGTGGCTCCGAAATTGAAACTTATTCGCGAATAGTTGTTGATGATGTTAGTGATAGCTCCCTTTTCATTCAGGATGCGCGAGGCGGTGTTCGGTCCGTAGCACTCGGCGGAGATCCGCTCGTTCCAGTCGTGGTAAGGATGCGCAGAATCCTGAACTTCAATTACTTCGAGCCAGGCGTTTTCACGGGGTGGTTGATAAAAATGGCCGTGAATACAGATGTATTTTTCCAAAGACTTTTTGTTATGGTATAGGTGCTAAGCACAAAATTTTCGATCGGATTCCCGACGGTTGCCTATGTACCTTTGTTGTCAGTTTCGGGCATTACCGCGATCATGTACCGATGTCCTGAAGCTCGAACTCACTCACTTCCTTTTCAAGTTTAATGATCGTCATCCCCAGGGGTGGCAAATTTAGCGAAACAGAATAATCTCTGCCATGAAATTTAACAGGAGAAGTATTGAGCAATCCTTTGTTAAGGACGCCGCTGCCACCAAACCTTGTATCATCAGAACTAAAGACTTCCTTCCATTGGCCGCGCAAAGGTACTCCGATTCTGTAAACATAACGGACTGCAGGGGTGAAATTGCATACTATGATCATAATATCCTCCTTGTCATCAGCCTGGCGCTGATAGATCATCACGCTGTTCTCCCGATCGCCGTAATCTACCCACTCGAATCCCTTGTGATCAAAGGCATATTGATACAATGCTTTTTCCCGCTTGTACAACTCGTTCAATTCCATTACGATCTGCCGTACTCCGCGGTGCGTATCGTAATCCAATAGGTGCCAGTCGAGACTCCTGTCGTGATTCCATTCGGCGGACTGCGCGATCTCAGCACCCATAAAAAGCAGTTTGGTCCCCGGGTGTGTAAACATGTAAGCGAATAACAACCTCAGGTTGGCAAACTTTTGCCACTCGTCCCCGGGCATTTTTCCCAGCAAAGAGCCTTTCCCGTGAACGACCTCATCATGAGAAAGCGGCAGCATGAAATTTTCCGTAAAGGCGTACATGATGCTGAAGGTGATCTCATTCTGATGATACTTCCGGTGGATCGGGTCAAGGGAAAAATACCGCAGTGTATCATGCATCCATCCCATCATCCATTTCTGACCGAACCCGAGACCTCCGAGGTAAGTAGGACGCGATACGCCCGGCCACGAAGTTGATTCCTCAGCAATCGTGACGGCATCGGGGAAGTTGAGATACACAACCTCGTTAAACTCTTTCAAAAAAGTTATTGCTTCAATGTTTTCATTTCCTCCATACTGATTGGGAATCCACTCTCCTGCCTTGCGTGAATAATCGAGATACAGCATTGAGGCAACAGCGTCAACGCGCAGTCCGTCTATATGGAATCTGTCGAGCCAGAAGAGTGCATTGCTGATCAGGAAAGACCGGACTTCGCTTCTGCCGTAATTGAAGATGTAGCTCTTCCAATCCGGATGAAATCCTTTTCTCGGATCCGCGTGTTCGAACAGGAATGTTCCATCGAACTTAAACAAGCCATGGGCATCACCGGGGAAGTGCGACGGAACCCAATCAAGGATGACGCCGATCCCCTCCTTGTGAAAGCAGTCTACCAGATACATGAAGTCCTCGGGGGACCCGTACCGGCTGGTTGGCGCAAAGTAACCTGTCACCTGATACCCCCAGGATCCGTGAAACGGGTGCTCCATTACTGGCAGGAACTCCACGTGGGTGAATCCCATCTCCTTGACATAGGCGACGAGATCCCGAGCCATATCGGGATACGACATGTATTCATTTCCGTTCTTCCTCCTCCATGATCCGAAATGAACTTCATACACCGAATACGGCCGCGCTTTTCCGACAAGAGACTTCCGTTGTTTGAGCCACTGCTCGTCCTTCCACTCATACTTTGCCGACCATACAATGGAGGCAGTCTTGGGTGGCATCTCCGTATAAAAAGCAAACGGATCAGCTTTATCGACCACGTCACCGGCGCTGGATTCTATGGCGTACTTATAAGCTTCTCCATGCTGTACATCAGCGAAGAAACCTTCCCATATTCCAGACCCATCCCACCGCGGATATAATACGTGCTTTCCGCGCTGCCACTGGTTGAAGTACCCGATGACGGAAATACTTTTTGCGTTCGGGGCCCATACGGCAAAGTAAGTACCCTCAACCTCCTTGTTTCTGACGATATGGGCTCCCAGCTTTTCGTAAAGCTTGTAATGCTTCCCCGACCGGAACAGATGTATATCAAAATCCGTGAACAGCGAGAAGCTGTCGTGAATAAACTTGTCTCCTTTTTTTGTCTTTGTTTCCATCTAGTTCAAGTTGGGGGTGCAAGACTGACGCTTTACTCCGGCGTCAGCTTTTACTAATATACTTCAATTGTCAAACGCCGGGTTACTGCATTGATGCCTTCTTAGATGCTCCCCCGACATACCTGTTGACGAGATATTGAATACCTCTTAATGGCACATTCACCCAGTCAGGGCGCGCGTTGAGTTCATAGCCGAGCTCGTAAATCGCTTTCTCAAGGAGGAAGGTGCGCATCAGAATACTATTCTCTTTAGAAAGATTCGTGCCCAGGCCGCTGAATTCGAGATACGAACCAAGAAAAAATCTGCTGACATAATGCTGCCATTGCTCGGCAGCCTTCTCGAGAATGTCAGTATCATGATTGTTGAATCCGTTGTTTAATAAAATCTTGCCATACGCGGCGTAGTGAAACGATCTCATCATTCCGGCGACATCTTTAAATGGACTCTTTTTCAATCTCCTTTCGCTGAAGGAAAAGCCCGGTTCACCTTCGAAATCAATGATAACAAAATCGCTCCCGGTAAATAGCACCTGCCCTAAATGATAATCTCCATGGATCCGGGTCTTGGGAGTAGAGATCTTTGTTTGAAACATTTCCGTAAACGAATCCAGAATCGGTTCAGACATGCCGAGCACTTCTTTTGCCAGTTCCCGCGATGATGGCGTCAGTTCCGCCAGGGAATCTTCCAGCAGACCGAAACGATCCTTTAAAAGTTTTCGAAGCGAGGAATACAGCGACCGTTGGTAGTGCGGTGTGATCTTCTCCGGCGTAAAGGCCCGATCGGTCACGTCTGAGGCCAGCGCTCTATGCATTTCAGCCGTCCGCTTTCCTAATAATACGATCAGATCATAAAACGGGCGTCCAATGAGCTCCTGCACCAGCACCGGGGTTTCATCAAAGGAGATGGCAGCCTTATCGACCAGGGGAGGAAAAGTTGTCCTGGCGCCAATAGCCCGCTCGTAATATTCGCCGATGGCCTTCATTGTCATCACCCATGCGTCACCCTTGTTGTCAATTTTGTCCTGGAGCAATCCGAAAACGATGGTATTTTCATGGCGATCGCGGTACTGTATACTCCCGGCAAATCGCGGTGAGTGTTGAAAGTTCGTATTCTCCGTAAGGAATCGTATGATCTCAAGATCGGGATTGATTTCTTTTTCAATCTTCCTGTAAAATTTAAAGAAGTACTGATCTCCGAAGATTATGGCAGTATTGCTTTGATCCGCTTTCAGGATCTTCGATTCGATCTTCAGCAGATCGGGCTTGACGAAAACGCCGGAGTTAAATTCCAGCACGCCATCGGCGTCGTCGCGAAGGCGGCTCCCTTTTTCCATGTTCACAAAAAGAAAATCGCGGAAAGCCCGATCATAGCTGCTATCCATTATAAACCCGGACTGTCCCTGGATCTCGGCACGGCAGACGACACTTTGCAAGGTATATTCTACACGATCTCCAAGAATTTCCGGTAACACAAAGGCTATCGGGAGAAAATAAAATTCGGGAAGTCTTTGTGCGTAATGTACCTCAATGATGAGGAGAAAATGTGTATCTCCCTCCACTTTTACCGGGACTGCAGTACTGACGCTGACCTTGCTGATGATCTTTGCCTTGCCACCGAACCACCTGCATTTTCTCATGAACAGCGGCAGGATTGTTCTCTCGAGATCCCTGACATCGTTATAATTTTCAAGGAGTCGCTCCCATGAAACTGCTGTGCGCAATAACGGCAATTCCCCACCTGCCTCACTTTTGTTCCTTTTGTCGGTCCGGTCTGCCTGGAACCAGAAGTATCCGTAGGGCCCAAGCGTTATTGGATAATCCTCACCGGCGGGCCGCATAAAGCGGTTCTGGCTGAACACCTCTGTAATGTCACAGTCTTTGAAGTCTGAAAGGTTCAGCACCGCTGCCTCTGAGAATTGAGATAGATTCGCTACCGCGATGATAGTCTGATTCTGATGGCTTCGCGCGAGCGCAAGAACTTTTGTATTGGAGCTTTCAATGAACCTGATGTAGCCCCGGCCGAAAATATTCAGCTTTTTGCGCATCGCGATAGTCTGTTTCATCCATGACAACAGGGAGGATGGATTGTTTTCACTCGTAGCGACGTTCACTGACTCATGTCTGTAAACCGGATCCTGGATCACGGGCAGAAATAATTGCTGCGGATTAGCCTGAGAGAAGCCGGCGTTGAGATTCATATTCCATTGCATCGGCGTGCGTACGCCGAACCTGTCGCCGAGATAAACATTGTCACCCATCCCG
>CBFGXV010000181.1:0-5967 GCA_965652755.1 uncultured Chryseosolibacter sp.
GATTGCATCGCCTGATCCGGAATTGAATTTGCCCGGCCCCTCGAGCGTGACATTCTTGCTCTCAAGTTTAACGCTTCCAGTATTGCAATCGAACGTTCCGCTGAGCCCAACGAGGTCAATGTCACCGGAACCGGCGTTAAGACGGAAATTGCCTTTGCCTCCGTCTGCGCGGATATCACCTGACCCCGTATTAAACGCAAAGTCGCCCTGCGTATCGTACAGGTTTATATCTCCGGATCCTGGAGGTGGAACACCATAGTCAGACAGTAAAGGGTGAGCATTTTTTTCATTGCGAATGATTTATTTGTACAGGTTTGTATCCTAAATACAGCCCGGTTTTGCAAAGGTTGCATCAGCAAAAGAGTTTTGCTTCCTGATAATAAAAAAAGCCTGGTTTTACCAGGCTTTTTTCATCGGTTATTATAATGCTTACTTCAACTGGAAGGGCACAAACTTCGGGGCAAGGAAATGGTGCAGAACGAAGGTAATCACATAGGCAAACGCGCAGATGGTAAACAGCACGGTATAGCCGGCGGTCACATTTCCTGCCGCAGTAAAGTTATCCAGCAATCTTCCGGAGAAAATGGGAAAGAGCATGCCTCCTGTTGCCCCGGCCATCCCGCCGATGCCGATCACCGACGCAACAGCTTTTTTCGGGAACATATCCGACACCGTCGTATAGAGGTTAGCAGACCACGCCTGGTGGGCTGAACCCGCAAGTCCGATAAGCAGAACTGCACCCCACTCACCCACCTGTGCCACAAGGAATATCGGGATTACGCACAGGGCAAAAACGAACATTCCGCTTTTGCGGGCCTTCGTGATGCTCCATCCCTGTTTGTTGAGGTAGCCGATCACCCATCCTCCAAAAATACTCAACACAGTTACGATGACGTAGATCGTGACAAGATGAATCCAGCTTTCCTTTATATCCAGACCTCTTGTTTTCTTGAAGTAGTCAGGTAGCCAGATAAGGAAGAACCACCATACCGGATCCGTCATGAACTTGGCAACGATGAAGGACCAGGTTTGGCGATACCGCAGCAAGCCGATCCATGAAACCTTTTGTGTTTCGTTTTCAGCTTCGCGATCGCTTTCAATCAATTCTCTTTCAGCAGCGCCAAGACGTTTAGAATTTTCAGGTTTGTTGTAAAAGGGGATCCACAGGAAAAGCCAGAGAAGTCCTGCGATACCTGCCGCGATGAACGCCATTTGCCACCCCCAGGTATAGGCTATCCATGGCACGAGGGCGGGCGCGACAATAGCCCCCACGTTGGTTCCCGCATTGAAGATGCTTGTCGCGTATGCGCGCTCACGTTTGGGAAACCACTGCGCAGTGGCCTTGATCGCCGAGGGAAAATTTCCACCCTCACTGACACCAAGCGCTGCACGGGCGATCATGAAACCCGTCACGGTTGAAACAACGGAATGGCCCATTGCAGCGAGGCTCCAGGCGACGATCGAAACCGCATAGCCGACCTTTGATCCATAGCGATCGACGAACCATCCGAAAAATAATAGTCCGAAGCCATATGCGCCCTGGAATACGGCATTGACAATACCGAACTCTTCGTTGCTCCAGCCCAACTCGATATCCAGGATAGGTTTCACCAGTGAAAGGATCTGCCTGTCTACATAGTTGATGGTGGTAGCCAAAAAAAGAAGGGAGCAAATGGTCCACCGATAGTTGCCGGTTTTCGTAGTCAATGCTTTTTCCTGGATTTCCATAGACGGGGATTAATGTAAATGAATAAGTGTAAACTCTCTTTGATAATAAGAAGGTCGTCATGACCACTACTAATTATCGGAGCCGGATTTTTTAAAGATAGCGCAGGATTTATTTAATACAAGCCCTGCGATCAATTATGGCATCGGGGTGTCGCGTTCGGTGGCATATGCCTTCGAATAATTCAGCTTGCCAACCTTGCTTGCGACATATGACATGCCCTGAAACACATGATTCAGGTATATCGGATCTTCATAATCTTTTTTGTTGTGACCAAGGGTAGTGATCCAGATCGTGCCGCCGTCGAAGTTATGGTGCCAGGCGGCGGGGTAGTAATCCCCAAAATTTGCAGCAAGTTCCGCCATGCGTGCGGAGTCTTTCTCATTCGGTTCCATGGCTGAGAGATCATGGGCCATGACCACGTTGATCCCCGGATAGAGCTCCTTCATGAAATAGGTTTCATCCTCCTTTTTCCAGGTGGATGGCATCCCCGCGATTGACGGGTGGGTTTTATCAATTACTTTTATTTCCAGGGGCTGGAATTTTGGATGCCATACAAAGGTTCCTCCCAGCATCATCTTAAACCATCTCCAATTCCGCTCGGTGCCGATGACTGAGTGTAAACCGACCATACCTCCGCCGGCCTCGATATATCGTCTGAACGCGACACGTTGTGAATCGGTATCAAAAACATCGTTGTTCGTGCTTGGAAAAAGCACGAAGGTATATTGGCCGAGGTTGGCTTCTGTCATCACCGCGGGATCGTCAGACACATCAACATGGAATCCGTGTTCACTACCGAGTTTTTGAATGGCTTTCACGGCATTGGGGATATTGTCATGGACATATCCTTTTCCATTCTTCGTATACACCAGTACCTTTACTTTTTTCCATGAAACTTTTTTCTGGTTCTGGGCTTCAGAGATCGATGCGTAGGCGATAAGCATCAAAAGTGCGAGGATAAAGGAGTGTGATTTTTTCATACGGTTTTTTTCGCGTCTAAATAAAAGTATTGATTAATGGTGATTTTTTGTTTGCACTTTATACCCGGGGGCAAATATTTGTCCCGGCGGTGGTAGCGGCGCCGGAACTTCAATGACGTTACTTCTTATTTTTGATCACGTTGACGGCAGGCGGTGAGGCGAAATAGTGCCATCCCGCTTCCGCTTGCTCCGCCGTGAATTCTCCATTGAAAACGATAAATCTGTAGAGCAAGGTGTACTTCTTCCCCGGTTCCAGGAGCCAGTCTTTATCCTTGGTCGGAGAGAAATTGGCAAACATATCACCTCGGTTTCCATTTGCGTTCTCCGGCCAGATGCGAAGGGGTTCAGGGTGATTATAGTTGACAGGATATGACATCATCACAGCTCCGGCATTGTCGCCGTCGACGGGCCCTTCAACGATACACCACCGCGCCTTTGATCCATCGGCATCTTTCCGGTTTTTTCCTTCTGACGTGAGCACTTTGCTGTTTTCCCTGGTCCATTGTTCGGTGGCACGCCATCCCATCCCGCCGTAGCGGTACTCGAGCAGGCGCACTTCACTTGACGGGCAGTTATATTCTATCGTGATGTCCATGATGTAGTAGTTCTTGCGAACTGCGTATATCCGTACCGTTTGAACTTCCCGGATGGCCACTTTTTCGTTTTCGTTTTTAAAGGCAACATGGTCGTGAAGTGCCGCGTACTCGCCGAAGACATCTCCTTCTGTCAGTGAAATGAAATCTGCAAAACGAACAGTGCCCTGTTTGGATTTAAGGTTCCAAAAGTCTACGGTATCACCATCAAAGAGAACATGAGTCCACGGGTTCCACAATCCATAATGGTGGTAATGGTCAGGCGCCTGGATCCTCGTGATCTCCTGCCCATTCGGTGTCCATAAAGGGTGGATGAAGGCGCTTCTCTTGAATGCCGCATCAATTCCGGCAGGGGGATAAACAGGTTCGAAATGATATCGCAGCAAATTTTTATTTCCAGCCTTCAGGGTGAGCGATCCATTTTCTTTGATCGCCTGGATCGCTGGCGGATCCTGGTTCGCGCTTCGGTGATGGATCAGCTCGTAAATATGACTTCTTGTTCTGTCGCTGACTAGCCACGTCAGTTTGCGTTCGGGTCCGGCATCTACCTGAAAAACAACCGGCGTTCTTTTATTTCCCAGCACTTCCACCAGGCGCAGTTCTGAACCGGGCAGGTGGGTTATCGGGTCCAGCATTGCGTGAACGGGAATGTCGATACCCGTAGCTGGATGATCAAGCTCCACCTTGAGGGTTGATAATACCTGTGCGTTACTGGATGCCGCCCCCATGAAAAATAAAAAAAGAAAGGTCCGCGATCTTTTGGCGACCGACGGACACAAGCCGCGTTTTGGTTTTATGACCATCAGGATTCAATCACATAGGGCCAGCGTTGTGACCTGGACAACATGCTGTTGGCCTCGTCATCGTTTTTAAAGCGTTCCTTGACCGGATCCCAGTAGACCTTGCGTCCGAGTTTCATGGTGATATGGTGAAGGAGGCAAGTGGTGCAAACGCGGTGTCCTACTTCGATCGGCGAAATGGGTTGTTTCCTTGTCTTGATGCTTTCGAGCCAGTTTCCGTGCTGGTCGCTGCTTTCATATAAATGGATTTCATCGGGGCCGATCTTCGAAGTGATGATTTTCGGATCGCTTGCTGAGAGCGCCTTGCTGGAGGCTTGTTTTTCCACAGGGTCACTGGCCGTAACGGAATAGTTACCGCGGGTTACAAAGATCCATCCTTTTGAGCCGATGAACTTGATGCCATTGGGCAGCTCATTTGTGACAATCATTTTTACGCCATTCTCATAGACCCCTTCCGTGCGGAAAATCCCGTGCACGTCCCACAGGCCTGACTTCGGAAACTCGGCCTTTCCGGAAATTTCAATCGGCCCGGTGTACTCTGTGTCCATGCCCCAATGTGCGATGTCTATATGGTGCTGGCCCCAGCCGGTGATCATGCCCGCGCCGAATTGTTCGCAGCGCAGCCATCCGGGACGGCCATAGCCTTGCTGCGGATGTACTCTCTTTTCAGTATAATAAACGTAGGGGGTGGAACCGAGCCACATTTCATAGTTCAGGTTCGGCGGGATCGGCATCTCAGGTTCCTCATCGCCTCCCGGGTCACCCGGCAGACCAACTTCTACCGTATGAAGGTCGCCAATCCTGCCGTTGCGCACGAGCTCGCAGGCATACCGGAACTGCTGAGAAGAGCGCTGCTGTGTTCCGATCTGAAGAATTCTTCCGCTTCGGTGGACGGCATTGCTCACAGCGCGCCCGTCAGCGATTGTAAGGGATGTTGGTTTTTGCATGTACACATCCTTTCCAGCTTCGACGGCATGGATTGCCATGAGTGAATGCCAGTGGTCGGGTGTGCTGATAATCACGGCATCGACATCTTTGTTCTGCAATGCTTCGCGATAGTCGCCGTAAGTTTTTACGCCATCGTATGGTTTGCCGGTCTTTTTTGAGTAATAATCATTGACGAGTTTTTTCGCATCATCTACCCGGTTGCTATCGAGATCGCAGACTGCGATGATGCGTGCGCTATCGTGTTTCCAGACATTGGGCATGTCATGATCGCGCGAAATTCGCCCCGTGCCGAGCGCGGCGACGTTGATCCGGTTGCTGGGGGCATCCTTCCCCAGCACGGAGGCAGGAACGATAGTGGGGAATCCGGTAAGGAGCAATGAACTTGCAACGGCCCCCCTGGTTGTAGATCGGATGAAATCTCTTCTGTTGATGGCTTTCTTTTTTCGTTGCATAACAAGCGTTTAAGTTGATTGATAATTATTTTAAGAGGTTGGGTTTTGACCTGGTGGAATCGCGAACGATCAGCTGATGACGCAGTACGACTCTGTTAAGGTCAGCCATGTCTTGCTTTCCGAGTTTGCGGATGAGGATGGATGCACACACTTCACCCATTTCCTGCCCGGGATAGTGGATGGTGGTCAGATTGGGTTCTACTACTGTTGCAATGGGTTCATTGTTAAATCCACCGACCGCAATCTGTTCAGGGATCCTGATGCCGGCAAGTTTTAATTCGCGTATGCAGACCACGGCCGATGAATCGTTGCTTGAGAAAATACCATCGGGGAGAGGATCCATTTTCAAAATCGACTTAACCGTTTCCCTGCAAGCTTCTTCTCCGAGATTGTTTTGAAAAACAAATTTCTCGTCGTAAGCGATTCCGTGATCAAGCAGGGCCTGTTTGTAACCCTGAAGGCGTT
>CBFGXV010000182.1:0-5943 GCA_965652755.1 uncultured Chryseosolibacter sp.
AACAGGTGGGCATGGGTCTGCGTTAGGTAAAGAAGAAATATTTTCATGATCCGGGCCATTAGTGTTCTCCTCTGGTTGCTCCCCCTGTCGACACAGGCGCAGTTCACATACACGTTAGATCAATCTATCCCGGTTGATGATGTTCAGGGTGAAAATCTCCCGCTCGCCTGGTCCGGCGGACTGAATGCCGCACAATTCAATACGATGGATCTGAACGGGGATGGTCATGAAGACCTCGTTCTTTTCGACCGGATGGCTAACAAGGTCATCACTTTCATCGCGTCTGAAGGTCAGTACATCGCCGCTCCCCAGTATGAAAACCTGTTCCCTGCCGAACTGTATAGTTGGTTATTGCTTCGCGATTACAACTGCGATGGCAGAAAGGATATCTTCACGGGTCACACGCTCGGCATTAAAGTGTATCGGAACGCTACGTCGGGTGGAAATCTCGCGTGGGAACAACATATGTTCAGCACAGGTTTTCGGGACCCTGAAAGCAATGTCTTGATGACGCGTGGCGCCACAACAAATGTCAACCTGCAATTGCAACCGGATGACCTTCCATCGATCAGCGATGTCGACGGTGATGGAGATCTTGACATCTTCAATATTCAGTACATGGGTCACACCGTTGAGTTCCATCAGAATTTCAGCGCTGAGAACAATCAGCCATGTGACTCTCTTGAATTCAGACGCATAACAAGATCGTGGGGAGAATTCAGAGAGTGTGACTGCGGCAGCTTTGCGTTTAACAATCAGACGTGTCCTCCCAGCACGGGCGGACGCACAAAGCACGCCGGCGGAAAAAGCCTGCTGGCCATGGACGTTAACGGTGATCAGCAACAGGAGCTGCTTTTTTCCGAAGCTGAATGCAGCCAGATCTTTCTGCTGCCCAATGGAGGAACCACATTTAACCCTGTCGTCCAGTCATTCACCGTTTTTCCCCAAAACAATTCTGTCAACCTGGTCGTCTATCCCTCTGCGTTTCACGAAGACGTTGATTTCGATGGAAAGAAAGACCTCATCGCCGTGCCGAATATTTTTGTGAAGGAATTCTTAAACAGTAATCTGCAGCAGTCGACATGGTTCTATAAGAACACAGGTACAACATCGATTCCGGTCTTCTCTTTTGTCCGACGCGATTTTCTTCAAGGCGATATGATAGACGTCGGTGACAATGCAGTGCCTGCGTTCACTGACTACGACGGTGATGGCGACTTCGATATGCTTGTGAGCAGTCACTCGTCCGACCAATATACCGCAAGGATATTTGTCTTTGAAAATACCGGATCGGCCCAGAGTCCAACTTTCAAACTTGTGACAACCGACTATCTTGGTTTTTCCACTTCAAGACTCTTCAACCTGAAGATCCAGATTGCCGACATGAATAGCGATCAGACGCTCGATCTGATCTTTACTGCAACCAGTTTTGATAACAGCTCCACCAACCTGTATTATTTGCCCAACAAAAACCAGACTTCTCTGGACTTCACGGGCGCTGTATTGCAAATGATTGACTTTGCAATCACCAGCAGTGAAAATCTTTACCTGGCGGACATCAGCGGTGACGGACTTCCGGATATTCTCGCGGGGCGCAGCGAAGGAAATCTGGAATATTGGAAAAACTCTGGGATTGCCGGATCACCTGCGTTTGTGATGGAAGAGGAGAATTTTCTTGGATATGCATCTTCGCCATTAAGGCAGAATATGACGGCATCCATCGCTGACCTCGACGCTGATGGCAATGTCGATCTGGTCGTTGGTGATCAAAGCGGAAAGGTTGGTGTAATCAGTGATTTCAACACCATCGTATCCGGCGAAGCCGTTCCTGAGTTCAAGCTAATATATAACGAGCTGACCGAAACTTATTCAGACAAGAATCTGGGCGGCAAAATCTGGCCCGTAGTTGTTAATCTCTTCAATACAAACAAACCGGCAGTCGTTGTCGGCAACGGATTGGGTGGCATTCATGTGCTGAAGAATGACGAAGGAGCCTATCTCCCCGATCGCCCGGAAGTGCAACTCTTCCCTAATCCAGTGGACCAAAAGGAGCAGCTGACAGTTCGCGTCGACCGCTACGGAACGATGCAGATCGTATCAGTACTCGGGCAGCAGCTCAGCAAACCCGTTGTTCTAAGGGCGAACGAAATCCATCATTACACATTACCACCTCTGGCAGCCGGCCTATATCTGCTCAAATTTACCGCCGGCAAAAAATCCCATACACAGCGCTTTGTCATCAAGTAGACAGCGGTCCCGCTGGTTAATGTCCATTTGTCTTTTGAAAATCTCGCCGTATCCTTGCACCCGATCTGGCGTTAGTCGCTAGCAGTCATCTATTAAAAATTGTAAACTTTGAATTTCCAAGCGGCCTTTATTTTTGACATGGACGGCGTTATTGTGGATAGCAATCCCGCCCATAAAGTTGCATTGAAACGGTTTTGCAGAAAATACGGCAAGGATCTCAGCGAGGACGAGCTCCGGGAGAAAATTTACGGACGTCGGAATCAGGATTGGCTTGTAAAGATCTTCGGGCCCCTTGACGATGGGAAGATGAAAGCATATGCCGACGAAAAGGAAGCGCTTTTCAGAAAGATCTATGACCAGGACATCAAACCCCTGGACGGCCTGGCGGATTTCCTGGAAAAGCTGGACGGCGAAAAACTCCCCAGAGCCATCGCCACTTCCGCTCCGCGAAGCAACGTCGATTTTACACTCTCCAAAACGGGGGTGGGGCGTTTTTTCGCGACAATCCTCGACGATACCTTTGTTGAGCAGGGCAAGCCGCACCCTGATATTTACCTGAAAACGGCCAAGGCGCTGAATTTTGAGCCGGGCCGGTGTGTTGTGTTCGAAGATTCCCTCGCAGGCGTGGACTCAGCACGTAACGCCGGCTGTAAAGTGGTCGGCATTACAACCACGCATACCAAGGAAGAGCTGAAAGACACCGATCTCGTAATTGATAATTTTGTGGGTCTTGACCCGAAAGAACTGGTTTCCAAACTGTTTTAACCGAATCAACAGCCCTCTTTCCCACAAAACCATCTCAGAAAATTCGGATTCAGTTTTTGGATTATTACACTATTTACCGATATTTGCAGTCCCTTTTCGGAAGGGGGATTAAACAAAGAGCTGAAATTATGGCAAGAGTTTGTCAAATAACTGGAAAGAGACCTCAGGTAGGAAACAATGTTTCCCACGCAAATAACAAGACGAAACGCAGATTCTACCCGAATCTTCAGAAAAAGCGTTTTTTTATCCCTGAAGAGGACAAGTGGATAACGTTGAAACTTTCAACCAAGGCGATCAAAACGATCAATAAGCTTGGAATTTCTGCCGTCCTGAAAGAGGCCAAGGCTAACGGTTATCTTGTACTGTAATAAATAATTGAACGAACATGGCAAAGAAAGGCAACAGGGTTCAGGTAATATTGGAATGCACGGAGCATAAAGGCACGGGTCAGCCCGGCATGAGCCGATATATCACCACCAAAAACCGTAAAAACACCACGGAAAGATTGGAATTGAAGAAGTACAATTCTATTTTGAAAAAATATACCGTACACAAAGAAATTAAATAATCATGGCGAAGAAAGTTGTTGCGTCACTCAAGAAGACCGATGGAAAGAGCTTTGCGAAAGTTATCAAAGCCGTTAAGTCTGAAAAAACCGGCGCTTATACGTTCCGGGAAGAAATAGTCGCTGCGGATCTTGTAAAAGAAACGCTTGCTAAAAAATAATCAAGCCATCTGACAGCCTTTTCAAAGTCCTCAAATAGAGGACTTTTCTGTTTATAATCATTTCTTGGCTTAAAGTTTTACACCTTTCGGAAGGTTTAGTTGTTCCCTCAAAGCGCGTATGTTCGGATTATTCACAAAAGAAAAAAAAGAGTCTCTCGATAAAGGCCTGGAAAAGACCAAGGAGAGTTTCTTTTCGAAACTTGGCAAAGCGATCGTCGGCAAGAGCACTGTTGACGACGACGTGCTGGACAGTCTCGAAGAGATTCTGGTGACTTCTGATGTCGGCGTGGAAACGACGCTGAAAATAATTGACCGGATCCAGCAGCGGGTTGCGCGGGATAAATACATGAACACGACAGAACTCAACCGCATTCTAAAGGAAGAGGTAGTAGCGCTCCTGTCACCGCATAATTCCCAGCTCGGAGGAGAATTTGAAACGCCGGCCGACAAAAAACCTTATGTTATTATGGTGGTTGGCGTGAATGGCGTAGGTAAGACTACTACCATCGGCAAACTGTCGGCGCAGTTCAAGAAAAAGGGAAAGAAAGTGATCCTTGGGGCAGCCGACACATTTCGCGCTGCGGCCGTTGATCAGCTGAAGCTGTGGGCCCAGCGTGTAGGGGTCCCGGTGATATCGAAGGGAATGAACACCGATCCTTCGGCCGTTGCCTTTGATGCCCTCCAGGAAGGCGTGAATCAAAACGCAGATGTCGTGATCATCGATACGGCCGGAAGGTTGCACACCAAAGTAAATCTGATGAACGAATTGTCGAAGATCAAACGGGTCATGCAGAAAGTCATTCCCGATGCTCCCCATGAAGTACTACTTGTTCTTGACGGCAGCACGGGGCAAAATGCCAGCGTTCAGGCGCGCGAGTTCACCAAGGCGACAGACGTTACTGCGTTGTGTATAACCAAGCTTGACGGCACAGCCAAAGGCGGAGTCGTCATTGGCATATCCGACGAGTTTCAGATACCGGTCAAATACATCGGGGTGGGTGAGAAAGTGGACGATCTTCAGGTCTTCGACCAGGTGGAGTTTGTCGATTCCCTCTTTAAGAAAGACTGATCATTTTTCCGGGGGCGCGGGCGGTGCCTTCCTCACGGGCAGGCGTATCATGAGATAATAATTGAATCCCCACGCCGTATCTTTATCCGTGCGTCCAAAACCAGGAACGTCATGTGGTATCATATCCGGCGAACCATCCGTGGATAGGCCGAACTTGATCCTTCCGGTGTATCCAAGCCAGAATATTTTCCAGATTTTGACGCGTAATCCAGCCGTTAGTTCCATCCAGGATGCATTAATGTCTGTATGGTAAAAGCTATCATCGAGAAGTCCCCATACAGGATCGAACCGCTTCACCGTCATTGATTCGGTGAATACAGATCGCCCGTAACGAGCACCAAGAAAAAACATATTGCGGTCGGGGTCTTTCGTCAGGAAATTCACATCAACGCCAGCCCTCCAGTAACTGCCGGCATTCGCATAACTGGCAGAGTCGGAATTCAATGTCTTCCCCCAATTACCAAATTCCACGACCAGGTAATACCGGTTAAAATCAATATCGCCTTGCACCTCCCAGCCGTTGAAGTTGTCCTGGAATCTTGTTTTCCCCAGCGCCAGGAGATCAAACCCCGCGCGGATTCCTGTCGGGACATATTTATTCCTGACTGTGTCTACTGCAACCGAATCCCGGCGCGGCTGTGTAAAGGCATCCTTAGCGAATACCACAACTGAGACCAGGATGACGAATGTGAGACGATTGCGTGTCATTGGAATATCTCGATATTTATGGCACTACCCTCCCTGGTGGGCGTATCGGTGACCAGGCGCACGGAATCAAACGAATGCTCACGTACCCTTAAGGTTGATAACACGAACTTTTCGCCGCAATTTTCTGAAACAAACTGCGCCTGAGACACATATTCCAGTGTTATTGTCCTTACGCCGTCCTCGCTTTCGAAAAAATATGTGGTCTCATCCAGAAAATAATTCAGCGGGAGATGGATCCTGGTCAGGGTTGTGTCTCCCGAAAACAGCAACGGCGGTTCGACTGTCCCCATAGCGGTGATTGCAACCGTATCGGCAGAACTGTTTTCCAGCTTCTTAAAGGAGATTCCGATGATGTTGTTGTTGAGAAGATAGCAATCCGGCTCGTCCAGACAACCGGCGGTCAACAACAGGAAAGACAGAAACCATGA
>CBFGXV010000183.1:0-5940 GCA_965652755.1 uncultured Chryseosolibacter sp.
AACATGGGTATCGCTGGCGGCCGTTGTCGGGATGATCTTATTGTGGCAGGTCGGCAAATGGTACGCGAATCACTTGTATCTCAAACAATCGAAAGCCGGAACGCACCAGCACCACGCGGGACATCATTTCTCAAGGTCTCAGGTGATTTGGGCGGTTGCAATTCTGCTCGTGCTTATTTTTTCCAAGTATTTCTATCTCGCAAGTATGACCAGCTACTTTACGTTTTTTCTCATTGATAAATTTGGCGTGACCGCGCAGCAATCCCAGCTGTATCTCTTTGCTTTTCTGGCAGCAGTAGCGGTTGGGACAATCATCGGAGGGCCGATAGGAGACAGGTTCGGGAGGAAATATGTTATCTGGCTGTCTATACTGGGCGCTGCTCCCTTTACACTCTTGCTACCCTATGCAAACCTTTTCTGGACCATCGTTCTGGCAGTCATCATCGGTGTGATAATCGCGTCGGCGTTTTCCGCAATACTCGTATACGCAACGGATCTGGTACCAGGGAAAGTCGGGACGATCGCAGGTTTGTTCTTTGGCTTTGCTTTCGGACTTGGCGGTTTGGGATCCGCAGTTCTGGGTAACCTGGCCGATCACACAAGTATCGCTTTTGTTTTCAAGGTTTGCGCTTTCCTGCCACTGCTTGGCGTAGTAACTGGGCTGCTTCCCAACGTTGAAGGAAAAAAAGCGGGACACCGATAGCTATCAAAAAATGCAAAACGAACTCTTTCAGCTAGAAAGGAAAGATTTAAGTGTCTGGCAATTATTAAAAGCGTCGCCTGCAGTATTGTTGAAATAAACGAATACTTCTTTTCCATCGGATAGCCATTCCGTGATGTAGCCAGCGTATTCATGGAGGAATGCGTCGCTATAGCTGCCTCTGTAGTTTCCAGTCGGACCATGGAAACGAACATAGACGACTTGAGACGGGACCTGATCCATCGGAGTAGCTGATTTTGGAATATCGTGTAAGACCAATGCTGCCCCACATTCTTCAAGAAGATCAAACACGTCCGGGTTGTACCATCCGCTAAAACGGAATTCCACGGCGACTTTCCATAAGTTGGCCGGATCGGCGGCCTTTACAGTTGAAAGAAGTTTTCCTAGTTGGTTAATATGCTCATTTCGCAGGGAGGGAGGAAATTGTATGAGCAAACAACCTTTTTTTTCTCCTATGCTGAGGATAGTTCGGATAAACTCATCCACGACCGGAGGTGCAAAATCCAAGTCCTTGCAATGGGTTACATCCCTGAAAAGTTTAAATGTAAAAACAAAGTCGCGTGGGACCGACGATGCCCACCGGGTGAGTGTGGCCGCCCTCGGGATCTTATAGAATGAGCTGTTCACCTCGATCGTGTTGAAGTAGGTGGTGTAATAGGTGAGCCGGCTTGACGCCTGGTGTTCAGGAGGGAACTGATACTTTGGTATGGGAAGCTCCAGCCCGCTGAGGCCGACGTACAGACCTGGAAAATTACGCACTGCCATATTTAACCGGATGATTATTAATGCTGGGAAAAGATCGCGCCCATGTATGGAAAAAACGCCCGGTTTCCGATTCCCGATGATCCTTTTTTGCGTTATTTGGAATCGCGGGTTTTTCCCCGCGCCAATTTTGCAGTTGATCCAAAGAATGACCAGATACTTACTACGTTGAAAGACCTTTTAGAAAAAATAGTGCCTGCCGAACGGGTCCGCACCAGATATATAGATCTTGTTTCATTCGCTTCCGATGCGGGCTTTTATTATTTGTTGCCTAAGGCGGTCGTGCAGCCTTGCAGCGAGGCCGAGATCATCGCACTCTTTGATCTCTCGCACGCGCACAACATACCACTGGTTTTTCGCGGCGGGGGTACAAGCTTATCAGGACAATCGATCACGGATGGGATACTGGTCGACCTGAGCCAGTTCTGGAACAAGGTGCGTGTAGAGTCCGAAGGTGCTTCCGTCAGAGTTCAGCCGGGAATAACGGGCGCTATGGTGAATGCCCACCTGAAGAGATATCGGACCAAGATCGGTCCAGACCCTTCTAGCATCAGCGCCGCCATGATGGGCGGCATTCTTTCGAATAACTCGAGTGGTATGTGTTGCGGAGTGAAACTGAATTCCTATCACACGCTGAAGCATATCCGATTCATTCTCCCTGACGGCAAGGTCTACGATACAGGAATTGCCGGTGATTATGGGCGTTTCAGTGAAGAATGCGGCGCGCTTTTCCGGCAGCTCGAAGGCCTGCGGAAAAAGATTATGGACAACTCGCGGTTACACGACAAGATCCGGAAGAAGTATCAGACGAAAACCACCATCGGGTATTCACTCAATGCGTTCATCGATTATGAGCATCCGCTTGACATTCTTGCGCACCTGCTGATTGGCGCGGAAGGCACCCTCGCATTTATTTCGGAGGCTGTCCTTCACACCGTTCCGGACTATCCTTACAAATCCACCGCGCTTCTTTATTTTCCTACCATCTATGCAGCCTGTCAGGCGATTGTTCCGTTGACTGACGCCGGCGCGATGATGGTAGAGCTAATGGATCGCGCATCGCTGCGGGCGGTTGAGAACCTCGCCGGTATGCCCTCCGTTGTAAAGATGCTGCCCGAGGATGCCTCGGCTTTGCTGGTGGAATTCCAGGAGAACACACCCGAGTTGCTCGCGGACAAGGTCTCGGCGTTTCTGCGGGAATCAGTCGCCCTTTCATTGCTGAACGAGCCCGTGTTCACGACCGATACAAAGGAACAGGATTTCCTGTGGAAGGTGCGAAAGGGCCTCTTCCCGGCCGTAGGCGCGGTGCGCAAAAGTGGAACTACAGTAATTCTTGAGGACATCGCATTTCCGGTCGGACAGCTGGGCGACGCAATCATCGATCTTCAAGTCCTCTTCCGGAAATACGAATACGACAACGCGATCATTTTCGGGCATGCGAAGGACGGGAATATTCATTTTGTCGTAACGCAGTCATTTAATGACGAGGCAGAGATCATGCGATATGATGCCTTCATGCGGGAGGTGATTGCGATGGTGGTAGAAAAATACGATGGAACGCTGAAGGCGGAACATGGCACGGGGCGAAACATGGCGCCCTTTGTGGAAACCGAGTGGGGAGGGGACGCTTACGAGATACTGAGACAGATCAAAGACCTCGTTGACCCGCAGAGAATACTCAACCCCGGCGTGATCATCAATGATGACAAGAACGCCCACATCAGATTTTTAAAAGGCCTTCCTTCTGTGGAGGAAGAGGTGGACAGGTGCATTGAATGTGGATACTGCGAGCATAAATGTCCGAGCAGGAACCTTACCACCACGCCCAGGCGAAGGATCGTGATCAGGCGGATCCTAAAAAATCTTGAAAAGCAGAATGATAAAAAGCATTACAACCTTCTGCTTGATCAATATCAATATGACGGCATTGAAACGTGCGCAGTCGATGGACTTTGCGCGACTGCCTGCCCTGTTGACATTGACACCGGCGACCTGATCAAAAGGCTGCGCAATGAAAATCATTCTGCTTTTCAGAACCGTGCCGCGCTGATGGCTGCACGCAATTTCGATTTTGTAGTTCGAATGGCGCGGATTGCCTTGCGATCCGGGGTGCTGTTGAACCGGGTCTTTGGAAAAAACTCAATGCTGCGGCTAACTTCTGGCTTGAAAAAAGTTATTGATTCGTTCCCGCTGTGGTCAAATCAATTGCAACGTCCACCTGATCTTTCGATCCTTTCGCAGCCTCCGGATGTCGCGATGGACACGGCTAAGCAAACGGTGCTGTACTTTCCCGCATGTATCACGCGAATGATGGGCACTTATGACGGAAAGGACAAAAGCCTGATGGATACGTTTATGAGTATTTGCAGAAAATCCGGAATCAGGGTCGTCGTTCCTGCCGACATAAATGGCAGCTGCTGCGGACAGATTTTTTCGTCCAAAGGATTCAAACCCGCGTATGAGTTTACCGCCAACGAAACCATCAGGCAATTATGGAAGTTCAGCAACGAAGGGATGTTTCCTGTCGTTGTTGACGTCACGTCCTGCGCTTATACCTTTCAGAAGCTGAGACCGGTACTTGATGAGGAAAACCGGAAGAAGTTTGATCATCTCACGATTCTCGACAGCGTTGACTTCTTACACGACATTGTCATTCCGTCGGCAAAATTAACTGTTAAGAAAAAGTCGATCGTACTGCACCCGGTTTGTTCCCTTCAGAAGATGAAGACCGAGGATAAGTTTTCCCGTGTTGCGGCCATGCTTGCCGAGCAGGTTACAATTCCACGTCAGGCTGGTTGTTGTGGGATGGCCGGAGACCGGGGTTTCCTGTTTCCGGAGCTGACACATTCTGCATCCATGCCGGAGGCGTCGGAGGTAATGGAAAACGAATTCGATGGATATTATTCTTCAACGAGAACGTGCGAACTGGCGATGACCGAATCCGTAAAGCGAAATTACGAGTCGATACTTTTTTTGATGGATGAAGCACTTGGCTCATAATATACACCCACGCTCAAACTGGCCGTTGACGGCTTGTCACAAAATTGTTTTATTTCGCAGGAATCTTCTACAATTTGATATTTTTGTTTTTTATACAACCCCAAACCCATGTTCCTAACCAGGATTAAGAACAGAGAATCAGGAATATTACTTTATGGTATCACGCCGCCGAAGGCAAAGACAACGGTAGATAAACTGAAGGAGATGGCCGGGAGATCGCTTGCCACGCTCTGTTCACTGGATATCGACGCGCTGGTTGTTTATGATGTGCAGGATGAGTCGGCAAGGACTGCCGAAGAAAGACCTTTTCCTTTTTCGAGTTCCCTGGATCCATTTGAGTTTTCGTGTGAGTACCTGCATGCCCTGCCCGTACCTAAAATAATTTATCGGCCCGCCGGAAATTTTACTGGTGAAGAGCTCAGCCGGTGGTTGTGTGGCCTCAAATCCCATGGATTTTTTCCCATCTTTGTCGGTCTTCCCTCCCCGGATCATGTTGTAAAAACGAGCCTCCGGGAGGCTTATGATCTCTGGCGCGAGCACTATGGAGAGTCGGTGATCGGCGCCGTTATGATCCCTGAGAGACACGCCGTGCTGAAGGATGAGGACGTGAGGATCCTTGATAAAGTAGACTCGGGTGTTTCATTCTTTATTTCACAATGCATCTTTAATGTCGGGTTTACGAAGAAGACCTTGCATGATCTGCTGATGACATGCAATACAAGGGGACGCGCTGTGCCGACGATCATTTTCACCCTTACGATTTGTGGCTCTCCGAAGACGCTCGAATTTATGGAGTGGTTGGGAATTCACATTCCGGACGATATCAAGGAGGAACTCAGGCTGTCGACTAATGCTGTGGCGCGGTCTGTGGAGATTGCCTCGGCGATTGCAAAGGATCTTATCAGTTTCTGCATCGACCGCGATATTCCGTTTGGCTTCAATATCGAAAGTGTCGCCACCCGAAAGGAGGAGGTGGACGCGTCCGTCGGTCTTTTAAATACCATTGCGGCCATGCTAAAGGAACACGGACTCCGTAAAGATAGCGGTTGTGTCGGGGATCCCTCCGTCGCCGTGACGGTAGAAGATGCGGCAAAGGCGCTTATCCGCCCCTGAACAACCGGTATATTCGTTCCTGTTCAATACTTCTTTCTTGCTTCAATGAGCTAGTTCAATGCATTTAGAACGAGCTGATCCTGTAGTTGATTTTCGAAGGTGAAAGACAGTTAAGCCCATCCAGCTTCCCGCCTTGCTGGAGCAACGCCGTAGGTTCCTTGTCAAACAGGTGCCTTGCAGGCGGGGGCCAACTGTTCAGCTCGGCAGGAGCCGAGCAAAGGGTGATCCGGCACACGGCTCACTTTCAAACAGTATGGGTTTATTTGCCAAAAGAACAGAAGTAAAACCGTTGCAGTAAATCGTTCATTGAATTCCCGGCAGGAATTTGTATTTTCAGGTACCTT
>CBFGXV010000184.1:0-5937 GCA_965652755.1 uncultured Chryseosolibacter sp.
GATTTATCAGGCTCGAGCGCTATCGCAGCAACTTTTACTATTACAATCTGACGTTTGAATGCTGGATGTATCATCCGACAGTCATGTTTCGAAAGTCGGCCGTTGAGCAGGTTGGCATGTATGCAATGCCTTTTTCCGAAGACTACGATCTTTTCTGGCGGATGTCAACCAGGTTCAGGATCGCAAACCTCGCCGAGCCCCTGGTCGATTACAGGTTGAGCGCAACAAGCCTCAACACTGTGCTGAAGAAGAATGAGTACGAGATTGCTAATGAGCAGAATGTGCTGCGCAACATCCGTTATTACCTCGGTTCTGATTTTCAGATCTCGCACGCTTCGCTGGAGTGCCTGCGCCATAATTTTCGTCCGCTGCTAAATGACTATGATCAGCATGCTGTGATGGAATCGCTTGCAGTCCTGGACGCAGTCACCGATAAGATCCTTGAGAAAGATAATATTAACCGGAATGGAAAATCGATCTGCGGCGCCCGTTATTACAAACGGAAGTTCATATTGGCGGAATTGGCGAAAGCGTTGCCGCTTGCACGCGCCGTCGAATTGCTGATCCGTACAAATTCATGGATAACACTCGCGATGGTCTTAAAGAATTTCGCAAAGTGGCGTATTAAAAAGGGAGTCAAAATTTTTCGCAGTTACACAAGTGCAGCACGATTCAAAATTTTCAGTTCACAGGCAATCAAGAATTCCTGAGGCGCCTCCAATCGTTAAACCATTGGATCAGGAAATAGCCAGGCCGTTGTGGTCGGTAATGATACCGGTTTACAACTGTTACGGTTATTTGCGTCTTGCGCTGCGAAGCGTGTTGTCGCAGGATCCCGGTGGATCTTTGATGCAAATAGCCGTGATCGATGATTGCAGCACGGACGGCGACGTCGCAGCGCTTGTGCTGGAAATGGGAGAGGGAAGGGTTGAATACTTTCGACAGCCGGAGAACGTGGGCAGTTTGCGGAATTTTCAAACGTGTCTGGAACGCTCGCGTGGCAGGCTTGTACACATCCTTCACGGCGATGACCTTGTCAGGGGTGGATTTTACAGAAAAATGGAACAACTGTTCCGGGATCATCCGACGATCGGCGCGGCTTTCTGCAGGTATGCCTATATCGATGAGACAGGTAGGTTTCTGTATGAACATGAGGCTGAAATGGAGCGTGATGGCATTCCTGAGAACTGGCTGGCCCGTTTGTGTGAAAGACAACGCATCCAGTACGTGGCAATGGTAGTGAAGCGCGAAGTGTATGAACGGCTCGGCGGATTTTATGGCGTTGAATATGGAGAGGACTGGGAGATGTGGGCGCGGATCGCCGCGCACTACGACATGGGTTATACCCCGGAGGTTCTGGCTGAATACCGCAGGCATTATTCGTCCATCTCAGGAAGGACGTTTGCAACTGGCCGGAATATGGCGTGTTTGAAGTGGGTGATGGACAGGATAGCAGGGCACCTGCCGGCGAAACGAAGGGAGCGCGTAATTGGCGCGAGCAGAAACTTCTATGCGCACTATGCTTTGCGTGTGGCCAATGCGTTATGGAAGCGGTTTAAGGACAAGAGGGGAGCCTCGGCTCAGGCGAGGGCAGCCTGGGACATGAGCAGGGATGCAGGGCTGTTATTCAAAATAATAAAGCTGTACACTCGAATTACCCTTAATATATGAAAGCGCAAGGAGTATCCATTATCATCTGCTGTCACAACGGCGCAGACCGATTACCTGAAACGATCAAACACATTGCCGCGCAACGGGTGCCCGTCCACATACCGTGGGAGCTCCTCATCATAGACAATGGATGTACTGACGACACCGCTCTTGTGGCCCGGAAGGAGTGGCAGAAGCACAGGGTTGATACCTACCTCCGCATTGTCAAAGAATCCACCCTTGGGCTGAGCTATGCGCGTGCGCGTGGCTTCGCGGAAGCGCGTTATGAATACATGGTCATGTGCGATGATGATAACTGGCTGGACGAGAACTACGTCGCAACGGTGTACCAGATCCTTTCAGAGAATGCAAATATCGGTGCGGTGGGTGGCTTTGGTAAACTCGCGTATGAAATAGAGCCGCCTTCGGCAGAACTGTCATATATCTTTGCCGCAGGTCCGCAGGCGCCGCGTACAGGAAAGGTGGTCGAGAATAAAGTCTTTGGGGCGGGTTGCGCCGTTCGGCACTCGGCCTACCAGAAGTTGATCGGAAGCGGATTCAAAAGTTTGCTGACAGATCGCAAAGGAGCGGAGTTGAGTTCGGGTGGAGATTATGAACTATGCCTGGCAATTGCCATTCTTGGGTACGACATATGGTACGACGAGAGACTGCGTTTTGTCCACTACATCACGCGGGAAAGGCTTACATGGGCATACTTCCTTCGTTATGCATACGAAAGCTCGCGATGTTTCAATGTCATCACTTCCTACAAGCTCGTTGCTGCGAACGCCCCGATGGTTGACATGCCGCGGATCACGCTGGTAAGAAATTTTCTGGTGTGTTCGAAAATATTTACGTCTATCAGTCTGAAGCTCCTTTTGACACGAAAGGAATGCGCGCGCAAATCGCTTTACTTCCAACACCTCGTGTTCAGGTACAAGCTGATGGCCTATTTTGAAAAGTTTCAGGAGATGGTCAACATGCATCGCGTGATCCTGAAGTTCCAGAGAAGTTGCAGGCCGCCACAGCACGTTCTAAAACCTGTGGGCATGAAAAACAATTTGCCTTCGCTTAAGCTTTCTTTCTTTTCAAAACCTTCGCGACCGCTTCCATAATGTTTTCCGGACCGAGTCCGTATTTCGCAAGCAGTTGCGTTGGCGTTCCGCTCTCTCCGAAACTGTCATTCACTGCAACCATTTCCATTGGGATGGGGTAGTGTCTTGACAGTACCTGGGCCACAGCGTCGCCAAGACCGCCGTTGATCTGGTGCTCCTCGCAGGTGACAACACATTTTGTCTTTTGAGCCGAAGCGAGGATTGCATCCACGTCGAGCGGCTTGATGGTGTGTATGTTGATAACTTCCACGCTTATGCCCTTCTCCGCGAGTTTGGCTTCAGCCTCAATCGCAGACCAAACGAGGTGGCCACACGCAAATATCGTAACATCTTTTCCCTCGATCATCCTGTCAGCCTTTCCGATCGTAAACGGCCGGTCAGCCGCTGTAAAGATCGGCCAGCTTGGTCTGCCGAAGCGCAGGTAGGCAGGCCCCTCGTGATCGCCGAGCGCAATGGTGGCAAGCCGGGTCTGGTTGTAGTCGCACGGTACGATGACTGTCATGCCCGGCAGCATACGCATCATGCCGACATCTTCAAGGATCTGGTGGGTTGCTCCATCCTCGCCGAGTGTTACGCCTGCATGCGAGGCGCATATTTTTACATTTTTTCCCGAATAGGCAATAGACTGCCGTATCTGATCATACACCCTTCCTGTCGAAAAGTTTGCGAAAGTACCCGTGAAAGGAATTTTTCCGCCAATGGTCATGCCGGCAGCGATGCCCATCATGTTGGCCTCAGCGATACCCACTTGAAAAAACCTCGCAGGAAATTCTTTCTTGAATGCGTCCATCTTCAGGGACCCGGTCAGGTCCGCGCAGAGCGCCACCACGTTAGAATTTTTTTTACCCAGCTCGTGGAGGCCTACGCCAAATCCGGATCGGGTGTCTTTTTTTTCAGTAAATGTGTATTTCATAATTGCAAAAGTTCTTTTAACACATACCAGGTAACCGGATGTGTTCTCGTGAAAACGCTGTCGCGAAAGTCGGAAATATATCTGGAAGTGCCAGCAACCGCCGCTCAATTCTGTCGACGATTTGTAACAAAGCGCGAAACTTGATCGATGGACGTTGCTTGCAGGCAGTTACTGATCCCTTTTCAATCCGATTCCCACCGCTGGCTCTCCGCGTGTGCGACCCTCCCTTTACCCCCAAGCCGCCCGGGTAAGCTAGAACATACTGATGTTCAGGGTTTCTCCAGACTTCACCTGGAAATGCCTGATCGCCGTGTACTTGCTGCCTTTCGTTCGGCGGGCGCGGAAAGCAATCTTGTAATGGCCTGGCAGCAGATTGAAAAAATGACGCGACTTCGTTTCATCAAGCGTGCACACCCATTTTGATTCTCCGGAGGCCTGAACCTCAAAGATGCTTCCGTAGCCAGGGGCCAGTGTGTTTATGTTTACGGCGCCTGTGGATGGGACCGTGATAGTTATTGTTTTTCCAGCGTGAAGTGTCACGGGAAAAATCCGACGGGGCAACGTAAGCGTTTCGACCTCGTATTCTCCTTCGAGATAACGGTTGGACTGGAGGCTGTTCTGAAGATGCAGTACCTCGCTTTTTCCCCGTTGCCGGATGACGGAGGTAAAGGGATTCCCCCTGCCTTCCGGCCTGACAATAACAGTTCCCTGGGGCGCGGGGATACGGATAACATTGTGCCTGCCGTTAATGATCCCCGCATTCCTGCTGACAACCGGAGGCAGCGTATTTACTACAATATCATAAGACAGCACAGGGTCGATCTGCACAGAATCCGGTTTGCCCGCAGCATCGAGGTAATGCACAAACTCATACACTGCCGTGCCAGTCATGTTGTTGATAAAGGTGATGTTGACGTTGGTTTCCACTGGCCGGTTTTCTCCGCTGAGCAACTCGACGCTTACCGTCGTTCGGGCAAAAGTGGTTTCAATCGATTCGTTCAGTATCTTGTTAAATGACCTGGCGTTTTCGGCATCGATGAATTTGCCGACACAGTCGAGGGCTTTGCCGCCAGGTACACCGAGCCCTATTATAAAGGGCCTGAGGAATACACCTTTCTTTTGTAATTCCATGGAAGCCTGACAGGGATCTCCTCCGCAGGACTCCACGCCATCTGTGATCAGTATCACTATGTTCCGGTACCCTGCATTAGCCGGGAAATCGCTGGCGGCCTGCAACAGTGAATAGGTTATTGGCGTCACGCCGCGCGGCGTAATTTCTTTGATCTCACTGATAATATTGTTGTGGTTGTTAATACCAAAGGCGACCTCGAGATGACTGTCGTTGCAGTTGTTGGCCTGCCGGGAATACCGGTGTCCATACACGCGTAATGCAAGCTCGACCTTCGGATTAACCCGAAGCGAATCAACCAGTCGTGTAAGGATCTGCTTGGCTACATCCATGCGCGACTGGTTTTCACCCCAGCTCGCATTCATACTACCCGACCCGTCGAGTACAAAAAGTATCCGCGTCTTTTCCGGCAGGGCCTGCTGATTTACTTCCTGGCCAAACACATGGTTGACGAAGCAAAGAAAAAAAAACAGCAGGATTATATGGCGTCCCGGTAATGTCATCTGATTGTCATCGGAAAAAGAAGTGTCAGGAACAACGGTCCCGGCACGCGCAAAGCGTTAAGGATTCATCATCATGCGGTCATTCGTTGTAATTCGGGTAGACAGCCTGAGTTCCTGTCTTGTCTTAACGGGAAACGGAGATCAAAATTTTACCGGGCTTGCTGGCTTTTTACAGCCTTCAATAATCTCCAAGGGTTTCTTCAAGCTGTCCGAGCGCCTTTTTAAGCTCGTCATCATTGGGGGCTACGCCGTGCCATTTGTGTGAGCCCATCATGAAGTCAACTCCGAAACCCATATCGGTCTTCATAAGATTCATGACCGGCTTTCCCTTTTTAGCAAGGGTTTTGGCCTTCTCCAGGCCATCGATTACTGAATTCATGTCGTTGCCGTTGAAAGACTGCACGATCCAGCCGAACGCTTCCCATTTTGCCCTCAGGTCAAGCAGGGACATGATGTTTTCGACGGGTCCGTCAATTTGCTGGCCGTTGCAATCGATGGTAGCGATGAGGTTGTCTACCTTGTTGTGTGGCGCATACATCGCCGCTTCCCAGACCTGGCCTTCTTGCTGTTCGCCGTCGCCCATAAGGACGTATACGAATCGGTCGTCCCCATTCAGTTTCTTTGTTT
>CBFGXV010000185.1:0-5922 GCA_965652755.1 uncultured Chryseosolibacter sp.
AGAACGCGGCATTCCTCGATTACGACAAGGATGGCGACCTTGACCTGTATGTGCTGCAGAACCTGGAGAGCGACAAAATCCCGAGTGTCTACCGCCCGAGGATCATGGATGGCTCGGCCCTGAACAACGATAAACTTTACAGGAACAACGGTAACGCCACCTTCACCGATGTCACAAAAGAAGCCGGCATCCTGATCGAAGGATACGGCCTGGGAATAGGCATCGCCGACATCAATGAAGACGGCTGGCCGGACATCTACATCGGGAATGACTACGTTTCAAACGACATCCTGTACATCAACAACCAGGACGGGACTTTCACCAATGAGATCAGGGACCGGATCAAACACCAATCGCTGTTTACCATGGGTGTTGACATCGCCGATATCAACAACGACTGTGCTGCGGATATCATCACCCTCGATATGCTTCCTGAAAACAACCTGAGGCGCAAGACAATATCCGGGGCAGGAGCGACCTATTATAACTATATCAACAACGTCGAATACGATTATGAATTCCAGTACATGCGCAATATGCTGCACGTCAACCAGGGCGGCGGAAAATTCACGGAGGTAGGGCAGATGGCCGGGGTCCACCAGACAGAATGGAGCTGGTCATCCCTTTTTGCGGACGTAGACAACGATGGTTACAGGGATCTTCTCATAACCAACGGATTTCCAAAGGATGTCACGGACCGCGATTATGTCATGTTCAAAAGGGAGGTCGGGTCCTTTCAGCACATCCGGTCTCTGCTGGACTCTATCCCGGTGTTGAAGATCGCTAACTACGCCTTCAGGAACAACGGCGACCTGTCTTTCGCCGATGTAACTTCCGAGTGGGGGTTCGATCAGCCCTCTTTTTCAAACGGCGCTGCCTTCGCCGACCTCGACAATGACGGGGATCTGGATTACGTTATTAACAACATAAACGACCCCGCGTTCGTGTATGAAAACAAATTGTACTCAGGCAAATCAACGGGAAAGAATAACTACATCCGTGTGAGGCTTGATAACGCGTCGCAACCAGCAGGCTCCGAGTTGGGCGTAAAAGTCACGATCAGATACGGAGACGGACAAAGGCAGTTCCACGACCATTCCATCTACCGCGGGTACCTTTCGACGATGGAAAACATCATTCACTTTGGGTTAGGCAATCATTCCCTTGTCGACACATTACACATCGTCTGGCCTGACGGTAAACGCAATGAGCTACATAATGTCAAAGCCAACCAGGTGCTCACGGTTTCATATGCGCAGGCAACAGCGCGCGATGTACAGACCCCGGCGCTCGCCGGCACGCTTTTCAGGGAAGTGTCTTCATCGCTCGGCATACAGTATAAACACAAGGAATGGGACAAGGTAGACTTCTATCGTCAGCGCACGCTTCCCCATAAGTTCTCGCAGGCTGGCCCCGCGATCGCTGTGGGTGATATTAATGGCGACGCGAAAGAAGATTTTGTCATCGGCGGATCCTCCCTTTATGACGCAACCATTTTTTTCCAGAATGAAGGAGGCGGCTTCTCGTCAACAGCGCTGGCAAAAACCATCGATAAGAAATCAGAGGATGAAGGAATGCTGCTCTTCGATGCGGACGGCGACGGTGATGCGGATCTTTACTGCGTCAGCGGAAGTTACGAAGGTGAGGCAAACGAGGAGCGTTATCAGGACAGGCTTTACCTGAATGATGGAAGGGGAGGATTCACCCTTGCCACGGATGCGCTACCGGAAACGCGCGCGAGCGGCTCGTGTGTGCGCGCCGCGGATATCGACAATGATGGCGACCTCGATCTTTTTGTCGGCGGCAGAGTAGTGGCCGGGGCCTATCCGGTATCACCGGAAAGTTACCTGTTGCGGAATGACAATGGCACGTTCCGGAACGTCACGAAAGAACTGGCCCCCGGACTTGGACTGGCAGGTATGATCACTGATGCCCTGTGGACCGATTATGACAACGACGGCAGAACTGACCTGCTTATAGTGGGTGAGTTTATGGCTCCCGTTCTTTTCCGGAACACGGGCGGACGCTTCGAGAAACAAACGAATTCCGGTCTCGATAAGTACACCGGATGGTGGAACAGCCTCGCAGCCGCAGATTTTGACAGAGATGGCGACACCGATTACATCGCCGGGAATCTCGGACAAAACAACTTTTACCAGTTCTCGCAGAAACATCCGCTTCGCGTCTACGCAAAAGATTTTGATGAAAATGGAAGCGTCGATGCAATTCTCAGCTGTTACTTCAAGACGGAAGAAGGGGAAAAAGCAGAGTTCCCCGTGCATTTCTGGGACGAATTATACAGCCAGAGCCCGAAATTCAGGAACCAGTTCAGCAGTTACAAGCAGTATGGCTATGCAACGATGGAAACATTGCTAAAACCATATGACACAACGGGTATGATGCTGCTACAAGCTACGTTTCCTTTCACAAGCTTTATCCGCAACAATGGCAACGGAACATTTGAAGTCAAGCCACTGCCGAGGCTTGCACAAGTGGCTCCCATCAACGGAATGGTCGTGCTGGATGCGAACAATGACGGGAACATGGATGTGTTGATGACAGGTAACGACTACGGCAATGAAGTGTTTTCCGGCAGATATGATGCATGCAGGGGAATTCTGCTCGCCGGAGATGGCAACGGTAATTTTACTTATGAGCCCCCTGGCGTATCCGGCTTCCTTGTCGAAGGTGACGGAAAGGCCCTGGCGCATATCCGGTCCGTTAAAGGCGATCTGTTCATCGCCACGCAAAACGCCGACAGCCTGCGGGTCTTCGAACTGACTGAACAACGGGCGACCGCGAAAGATTTTATGCCTCTTGCGACTGACAGCCGGGCGGAGTTCTTGTATAACGACGGGAAAAAAGAGAAGCTCGAATTTTACCACGGCTCGGGTTATCTTTCCCAATCGACCAGATCGGTAGCGATCCCGGCGGATGTGAAACAGGTAACAGTATTTGACTACAGCGGAAAAAGCAGGGTGCTTGATTTTTCCGGACTCGCTCAGGCCGTCCGGGAACAAAAGTGATCAGATATCCGGGTTGCATGGCGGATCATTTATGTACAATCCTCCTGCTGCCATAATTAATTTAAAGGTGTCAATGTCCTTATCGAACTTCAAAATATTTCTCCTCTTCCTGGGGCTGCTCTTAACGTCCTGCGAAAAAAACAGGAAACAATTCACGCTGGTACCTGCAAGCGAATCGGGATTACAGTTTCGGAACAACCTGACTGAAACCCACCACAACAACATCATGACCTACGAATACAGTTACAACGGGGGTGGCGTTGCAACGGGTGACCTGAATGCAGACAGTCTCCCGGACATTTATTTCAGTGGTAACACGGCCCCGAACAAACTTTTCATCAATAAAGGTGATTTGAAATTTGCGGACATCACCGTAGCGTCCAAGACTGCAGGCCGCAATGACTGGAAAACGGGGGTGACCATGGCTGACGTCAACGGGGATGGATGGCTTGACATTTACGTTTGTTACTCGGGCAACGCTCCGGAGGAGGGCTATGAGAAACCAGTGATCCGCGATCACCCAAAGAGATCTAACGAACTTTACATCAACAATGGATGTGAGCCTGGTGGAATTCCCACCTTCACGGAAAGCGCCAGGCAATACGGCCTCGACGCACCTGGTACATTTTCAACCCAGGCCTACTTCCTTGATTACGATCTCGACGGTGATCTCGACATGTTCCTGCTGAACCATGCTAACGTTTTCTACTCGGCCTTCCTGAACACGCGACGCCTGCGGAACCTGCGACACCCGTATTTCGGAAACAAACTATACCGCAATGACTCGCATCCGGCAGGAAACACGACACCGCATTTCACGGAAGTCAGCAGCGAGACCGGTATTCATGGAAGCGGTCTGAATTTCGGATTGAGCGCGTCTATCAGCGATCTCAACGGAGACAGATACCCGGACATCTATGTAACAAATGATTATGAGGAACAGGACTTTTGTTACATCAACAATGGTGACGGCATGTTCAGGGAAGTTGCAAAACAGGTGTTTGGTCATCTGTCGAAGTACGGAATGGGGTCCGACATAAGTGACATAAACAATGATGGTTTCCAGGATGTCATCGTTCTGGATATGCTTCCTGAAGATAACCGGAGGCAAAAATTACTGAAAGGCCCGGACGAATACGACCGGTATAGCCTGGCCGTTGACAGTGGATATCACCACCAGTACATGCGCAACACACTTCAGCTCAACAGAGGGATCGGGCCGGACACACTTCCGCATTTTAGCGAGATCGGTCAGTTTGCCGGGATATCGAACACAGACTGGAGCTGGGCGCCCCTCGCAGCCGACTTTGACAACGACGGACTCAGAGACCTCTTTGTCAGCAACGGATTTCTTCGCGATTTCAATAACCTTGACTTCATCAAGTACAACACCGATGCGTATGCACAAGCGCGGTCATCGCGGAAGAGTATTGACTATCTTAAGCTGGTCCAGCAGCTTCCATCCACAAAGATCCCCAATTACGTGTTCAGGAACGTCAGCGGTTTTCGCTTCAGCGATGCCGGAAAAGAATGGGGTATTGACGAGCCGTCAGTCTCGAACGGCGCAGCGTACGCCGACCTCGACAATGACGGCGACCTCGATCTCATTACGAACAACCTGAACAGCGATGCTTTTCTATACCGCAACAACCAGGAGTTAACTCCATCGAATAATTACCTGAAGATCAGGTTGCGTGGAACCGGGTTGAACACGGCCGGGCTGGGCGCCAAGGTGTGGGTTACGACAGGGGACCGTACGATCTTCCATGAAGCGTGGTTTGGCCGCGGCTACCAATCAAGCGTCGAACCCGTAATACATATGGGCCTGGGCGGATCTGAATCTGTTTCCGAGGTAAAAGTCCAATGGGCGAATGGGAGGGAATCACTCATGAAAGACGTGGCCGTTAACAAACTGCTAACGATCTCTCAGCAGGATTCACGCAAAGGCGACGGCATCCCATCCCCAAAAAATAAAACACTACTAGAAGATGTAACAGAAGAGGCAGGTCTGGATTTCAGACACGAGGAAAACAGATTTGTGGATTTCAAAGTCCAGCGATTGTTATTCTACCAGGTGTCCCGGCTTGGAGGAAAGTTTGCAAAGGGAGATGTCAACAACGACGGCAATGATGACGTGTATTTTGGAGGAGCCGCCGGTCAGCCGGGCGTTCTTTTTACAGGAAGGAACGATGGAAGCTTTGCCAGATCCGCTGATCAGCCGTGGAAGGCAGATTCACTTTCGGAAGATCTCCACTCACTATTCTTTGACGCCGATTCCGATGGCGATGAAGACCTTTACGTCGTGAGTGGCGGAGGTGAATTTGTTTCCAGCGCCCCGATGTACCAGGACCGGTTGTACGTGAATAAAGGGAATGGGAAGTTCGAAAAAACGAACGGAGCCATCCCGGCAGAGACCACAAGTGGAAGTTATGTTTCCGCGGCGGATTATGACAAAGACGGAGATCTCGATCTTTTTGTTGGCGGGAGAATTGTGCCCGGTAATTATGGATTTATTCCGCGGAGCTATCTTCTGAGGAATGACACGGACGAAGACGGGATCAGGTTTACGGACGTTACTTCCGGTCACACAGAAGCGCTTGCATCGCCGGGCATGGTCACCTGTGCCTTATGGACTGATTACAATCAGGATGGCTGGCCGGACCTGATCATCACGGGAGAGTGGATGCCAATACGTGTCTTTGAGAACCGGAACGGAAAGTTGGAGGAGATGAATATTCCGTCGCTCGAAAAAAGTAATGGATGGTGGTGCAGCATTCTGTCAGCGGATGTGGATGGAGATGGGGACATGGATTATTTACTGGGCAACGCTGGTACGAATATGCAGTTCAAAGCATCAGCCGACCGTCCCATAGAAATGTACGCAGGAGATTTTAAC
>CBFGXV010000186.1:0-5893 GCA_965652755.1 uncultured Chryseosolibacter sp.
CATTATCCTGTATGACACTGCCGAGGTCAAACTCATAAACATGGCCGGCTACGAAATTGTTTGTTACCCGGATAATGCTTTCTGCAACTCTGGGAAGGTCTGCGGGACTTGATTTCTCGGTCCAGTCCTTGTTTTCTCCGAGATAAATATGAAGTGTTCCCGATGCCGTCGCATCTGCCCTCAACTTGAGACGTGAAGAGATGACTGGTGCTCTGAAAATGTTCAGATCGCTCACTGTGAATCGCGCATAAGACGTGAACCTCCATTCTTTGATATTCAGGTTAGCGCCGTCATAAGTTCGTCTTCCGTCTGAGTACACGTCAGCTAACGGGCCGTAGGCGTGCTCTATCGGGGCCGTCCGGCAATTGATTACAACTTCATTGTAGCTGTTCAGCGTTGAGCCTGCATTAGAGATTCGCAGGTGCCTGGCCCTTACTTCGGGGAATGAAAAATTCTCCAGCTCGGTTGTTGTTCCTGAACTTACGCCTGAGAAAACTTTCGTCCACGTAGTTTTGTCGGTTGAGACTTCCACATTGAACGGATAAACAACAGCGGATCCGTTATGGAAAGATACCTGTACGGCAGTAATGAGTTTGTCCTCACGCAGGTCATATTGAATCCAGTCTTGCCCAGCATCTGTACCTTCCCACCGGCTCGTGAAATTTTTGTCCAGCGTATTTTCTGGTCCGTTCCCTGTGGAAGATGAACTCGCGGTTGCGATGAACGCGTATGGATCGAGAACAGTGATCGAGTAGTACTGCGTGTTCATCCCGCCGTTGCTGTCAGTGACCCTGACCCTTACTTTGTGATGTGCGCCGATGTCCTGCAACTCTGGAGCAAGGGTGAAAGAACCACTTCCGCTTCCGTTGTCTTGGAAAGTGACGAACGAAGGTAAGTTGAATGCTTCGAGCGTCAGGACATCGCCATCGTGATCACCAGCCTTCACGGGGATAACACGTTCAGTCTCTGCCTCCATTTTTTGGGAAGGGATTATAGCAATGAATGGCCTGCTATTTCGGCCAGTCACATCCTCGAGCAGGCCCATGCCTTCATAGGGTGAACCCTCAGGTAAAGAGAAGTCATCGATGGTAACATCGGTGAACTGTACGCGCTCAATAGGACCAACGGTAGTGCCCGACACAGTTACTTTTGCACCAGCCCCGGAGCCGTATCCAACCACGACGTTGCTTCCTTCAACAAAGTTTCCTGTTATATTGACAGGGTTAACTTCATTAAAGACGTTGAAGAACGGAACTGTTTCGCGTACCTCCATCAGGTAGTTGTTCCGCAGATTGACAGGAGTTCCGGGCAGGGTAACACTGCGGTTATCAATGAAAATGCCGGGGTCGCCTGCGCCCTGGAGATAGTTGTTGTATATGTCGAGGTTGCCGGAGCCCATAACGATCATGGCGTTGGAGGCGCTGCCGATAATGAAGTTATTGTTATACTCGCCTACACAATTATCTCCGATCTGTAATCCTTTGTTCTGGAAAAGTACGTTCCGCAGCCCGCTTTTGTACAGCACATTGTGGTGAACCTTAACATCTTCTACCGCATTGGCTACCTGCAACAGGTCAAGCCCGGTACGTGTGACAATGTTGTTCCAGATCTCAAGGTGTCGAAAGTCCTGTCCCGGTGTTGTTGTTTCTCCGATGTACATCCCTTCGCCGCGGGTGTCGTGAATGTAGTTATCGTGGATATTGACGTTGTTCATTTCGGGTGCATCAGGGGGTACGTTACCCTTGTAGTCCGTTTTCGCCAGAATACCGGCGAAGTTTGCATTGCCGATATCGAGATGATCGATCTCAGTGTCAGTGCTTGCTCCGATCTTGAGAGAGCTGTCGCCGCTTTTCCCGAGCTTAATCCCGTAACGCACTCCCGGAGTTCCGGATCCTGTTAATTGCACGTAGTTTGAAAATGCAAGATCGATAGCATACCACCTCCCGAAAGTCACTGCATCGCCTATCTCGACAAGACCGCCGCAATTTTTGATGACAACGGGATTGCCTGGCTCACCGGACATACGGAGAAAACGGATCTGCATGTAGAATCCTGCAGAAAGACAAACAGTTTCTCCGGGTTTTACACCCATTGTTTCTCCGTCGAGTATCAGCGAGGTGGCCCTGTCCTGTGGAGGGTTGATCACATGATCGCAGCCACAGTCCTGGGCCTGCGTCGATAATGCGCTCGCTGTCAGAATGACCAGCGTGAAAAAGTAGCGTAAAGTTTTAGACATATGAAGGGGTTTTGAGGTGACAAACAATTTGCATTATCCAAACAAGGTCACTCTATTACTTCATGAAGAAATTTAATTACGCATCAAAAACTTACCCGTAAGCCAAATGAACAATTGTGATGGCGGTTCTACGCTGGCAATTTTGATTCGATGAAAGTGTGCATCTTTGTGAACCCGGGTTATCCGCAGGGCCGATGAAGTAAAAAGATGTGAGAGAAATAAAACGACAGTAAAACGTTAACCGGGAAATCAAAACGTATTCGGGATTAGGACGAAGCGGCTGTATCCCCAGTTACACCCCGTTCTCTTAGAAGAAGGAATATTTATATAATTGAAACCGATTGATTCAGTATGCGACGCAAGAGAAAAATATTACTTCTTGGATCGATAGTTCTCGCGGTCGCGGTGTGTATCTTTTTTTTGCCAGGTAAAAATGTCATGCCTACGCCGAAAGAGTCTCGCGAATGGAGCGTGTCCTTTAAACGGTTGGGTACGCTTTCTTCTCCACGTCTTGCCGATCTCAATCAGGACGGCGTGCTGGACGTCGTGATGGGTGCGGGGACTGTCGAGTTCAAAAAGAGCGATTCTTCTGTTATCGCGCTTGATGGAGCTGACGGAAAACTGCTTTGGGCAGCCACCGCGCGCGATCAGATATTTGGCTCGGCTGTATTCCTGGACATCACAAAAGATGAAATACCGGATGTATTTATCGGAGGACGCGCAGCAGAATTAAAGGCAATCGACGGGGCCAGTGGCGAGACTATCTGGGAGTATTATGCCCATAGTGTAAACGTTGCGAAGAGCGATTCCGGAGCATATAATTTTTTCAGCCCTCAACTCATCCCGGACCAGAACGACGATGGTTTCAACGATCTCATCATCGCTGCAGGCGGATATGTAAAAGCATTGCCCGGCGATCCCAACCGACCGGCCGGCAGACTGATGGTGATCAGCGCTGCAACAGGGGAGAAGTTGGCTTCCGCGAAGATGCCCGATGGTAAAGAGATCTACATGTCAGTGGTGCTGGCAGATTTTGGCAACGACGGCGATCTTTCAGTGATCTTTGGAACAGGTGGGGAGACGTTGGGAGGATCGCTGTACAAGGCGTCGGTCAAAGATCTCATGCGGAACGATCTGTCGCGCGCGACCGTGCTGGAATCCGGATATGAGAAAGGTTTCATCGCGCCCCCGGTACTTGCAGACATCACAGGCGACGACGTCCCTGACATCATAGCAAACTCTGTGAATGGAAGAATGATCGCGATAGATGGTGCAACAGAGAAGGTGCTCTGGCGTGTGAACATTCCCGGTACGGAAGCGTATTGTTCCATAGCTGTCGGATACTTTACCGATGATGATGTCCCGGATTTTTTCACGAACTACGGTATCGGTATCTGGCCGGATCTCAACCGGTCCGTACAGTTTATGGTGAGCGGAAAAGATGGGCAGGTCATGTTCCGGGATTCTCTTGGCACGTTTCAGGAGAGTACGCCTGTTGCGTTTGATTTTAACCAGGACGGCTATGATGATGCCTTATATCCGATCAATTATCAAACCACATCCGGGTACAGCAATCAGCTTGCTGTTGTTGATTTTCACAATGACACGATCTACAATACAGGCCCCCGGCACTTTGGAGCAAATGTTGCCAGCACTCCATGGCTGGGTGACATGGATAACGATGGTCTCATTGAGATAATTTACTGCAACGAGATCAACCCGTTCGATCTTCTGTCCATCACGTTTAAAGAAGGCCTTAAGATATCGAAGATGAGAACAAAGACACGTTCCGCACAACCCGTGGCCTGGGGGGCATATATGGGTACAGGGTATGACGGAGTCTTCAGGTCAGCACGCCAACCATCCGGTAAAAGCGCGGTCAGACAGTGAATCTATTCATGCTTTGTAATGACAGGCCGCAAATTTTCCGGCGGGACGACTCGCTCTTCGCCCGCGAAAGATCGGATGACCACACTTAAAGCAGATTGCGGGATCATCAACACCCTGTCGGAATGCGACAGGTACGTGCTCCCGTAATGAAGCTCAACTTTTGATTTCCGGCCGTTCGGAAAAGTGATGATCGCAGATGCGTCCATCGGTTCAAGTTGTAGTAAGTTACCCGCTTGATCTTTTGCCTCAAAAGCTTCCAGCGGACCGTTGTTCTTGCTGACAAGCACGATTGTTTTCCCGTTCGCATTCACCAGCCGAGCCAGTCCTTTTGCGTCACCATTCACAACAAAACCGCTCGCGTCCGGTCTTTCGTTTTTGAAATTTCCCTTCCCATCGCCGATGAGTACATGTCCGTACGACGCGTCATACCGGCCAAGAGATATCTCTGTGCCAAACGAATTTCCGACCGCGAGCAAATCCAGGTTGCCGTCGCCATTCGCGTCAAGACTCATCATCCCGAACAAGGGAGCAAACTGTGCTTCAGTCGGGAGCGCCTTTATGGTAAACCTGCCTCCGCCTTCGTTTTGTACGTAAGTGTTGTCAAACGTTTCGGCTTTTAGAATGTATGCGCCCTTAAGGTCTTCCGGAGAAAGGATATCTGAAAACTCCGATGCTGCAAATTCGCTGTAGCGTGGGAAACGCTTCCGCATGAAAGGAACCTGTCCAATTACCTCGTCCCGCGAGTGCACCAGGTGGTGCTCGCCGTTAACGTAATAGCTCAGAAAGGGATCAAGTGTCGCGTTCTCATCGAAGTCCTTCGTGTAAAGGGTCAGCGGTTCCCGCGAGGTCGGCTTGTAACGGGAATTCTTTCCGCAGTTGCCAAGCACGTAATCGGTATCTCCATCTGCATCAAAGTCGCCGCTGACAATACTGTTCCACCAACCGGTGGTGTTTTGTAATCCGAGATCTTTGGTGACATTGACAAAACGGCCATTTTCGTTCTTGTAGAATGTGATGGGCATCCATTCACCGGCAACCATCAGATCCGTTTGCCCGTCGTTGTCGAAGTCCGTCCAAAGCGCCGCGGTCACCATTCCCATGCGCGCGAATCCCGGACCCCCAATCTCATCGGTCACATTCCTGAACGTACCGCCTTCGTTGCGCAGTATATAGCTTTTGCCGGGAAGCGGATACTTTCCGGGATGCATCCTTCCTCCTACAAAAAGGTCGAGATCATTATCACCATCGTAATCAGCTGCGGTTACACACGACCCGCTCTCGAACATCCGCGGCAGCGCTTTGGGATTATAGCTGAAGTTTCCGCGTCCGTCGTTGAAATAGAGCCGATCCTGATAAAAGCTCGTCTCGGCCATTTGTTCATTTCCCCCGCTCACGACGTAAAGGTCCAGGTCGTCGTCACCGTCAGCGTCGAAGAAAAGTGAGCCCAGGTCATCACTGTCACCGCTCTTCTCAAGATCTTTGCGGGTAAATCGCGCGTGACCGGTTTGCAGATACAGCGCACCGGGAGATTGCTGGGCGCCGCCGACGAAAAAGTCCGGGCGGCCATCTGCATTCACATCGCCGACCGCAATGCCCGGTCCGTTCTGTGAATACTTGTGTGGCATCAGTGGCTGTATTTTGAAATCATCAAAATCAGTTTCCTTGTGGACATAGTCGATGCCTGTGGCAGATGTGATATTGGTGAAGAGCGTATTCTTCGCGCTGACGGTGACGACGACCTGGACCTTTACGTTGTGAGCGGGGGAA
>CBFGXV010000187.1:0-5875 GCA_965652755.1 uncultured Chryseosolibacter sp.
GATAAAAACTGTCTTGAATTTTTTGCCGCGAAGGACAGGGTGAGATGCGCCGACAAGTGTGCAGCAGATCGCGTCCATGCTTTGCAACAGGTCATTAATGATGTAGAACTCCAGCAGGTCGGCGTCAGCTTTGAGGACTTTTACCTCCTGCATCATCAGACGTCGCTGTTCCTTTTCTTGGTAACCAAACTTGCGTTTATACTTCAAAGCGGCCGACCTGACCTGCTCCATTCGTTTTCGCAGGTTGCGCAGCTCCTTGTAATTGGCATGCGCTGAAATCCGGTGATCGAGTGTTTTGCTGAGCGATTGTTCGGTTACCCGCGCCGGATGCCCTATCCGCAAGGCCTGCAGCCCCTGTTCACTGAGCTTGTCGACGAGCAAGTCAACCGCTGCGTTACTCGGCGCGCATACAAGCACCTGTTTCTCATCTTTAATCGTTTGCCGGATGGCATGAACGAGCGTCGTAGTTTTCCCCGTGCCGGGTGGACCATGTATAAACGCAACGTCTTTGCTCTCCAGCACCTTTCGCAGCGCCTCGTGCTGACTCGCATTCAATATATTAATCGATTCAATCTGAAGGGAACGTGCTTCGCTTCGCGCCTTGCCTCCTCCCAGTAACAACTCCTTCAGTTCGGCAATCCGGTTGTCTTCCGCTTTGATTACTTCCCTGAGCGTGAATTCCATTTCCCGGTAACTCATCTCGTCAAACATGACGTCGACTCCGAGTAATCCATCGTCAATCCAGTCAGGAACATCGTCCCCGTTCAAGGTGATAACCATGATATTGTCGCGTACATAATTCACGACGCCGTTGATATGTTCCTTTTCCGGTTTGCCGGTAGCATTTGAAAATACGCTCACAACCTTTCCGCTTTGGAATGAATGTGGCTGTTCGAGGTGGTTGGTCCTTTCCACTTCAATGGTCGGCCGTTCGCCGGTGCCGATGTAATCGCGCTTCAGCGACACGGGGTACCACGTCGTACCCTCCTTTGTTCTTTGTTGGAGGGAACGCAACAGGATCTTCTGGCGGTATTGCTCCAGGTCCGCCTGCCTTTCAAGCTTAATAAGTTCGAGGGTATGAAGAAGTTGATCGTTCGGTTGCAAGAAATGCTTCGTTCAATTGTTACAGTTGCCGGCCTGACTCCATCCGGGGGATGAAAGACAGCATTCGATTTGAAGGCTTAATAAATTGTGCCTGATGACGCCAGGCTTATTCAAGCAGCTCTTTGAGGCGTTCAACGGCCCGACGATTCTTTTCGGAGTTCAGATTATCGATCAGTCCCTGTTTTTCGCGCGTCGTCAGGCGCCAGCTGAGCGAGGCCCTCGCATTGTTCTTGCGGATGCTATCCATCTTTTGCAGGATAGGCACATAGTATCCGGCCTCGTATTCGATGTCCACCCTTTCTATTGAATTGTCAAACCACGATTTCGAATATCCGATCAACAGGTCGCTTGTGATGTCCTGAAAGTTCTCAAAGTTATTGTAAACGCTGCTAATGGGTTGTGTGAAAGCATCGATCAATGTCTGGCCCTTTCGTTCGGGCACCATGGCAAGTTTAGGCGAGTCACGGATCGAGACGAAAACAATACCCGAAGTATTTTCTTCGATCCATTCCTTATAGGCATAGAGAAAACGTACCGCATCGTTCAACCCGAAGTTATCGGAGATGCCCGCGTCCATAATGTATAGAGAAGGATTCGTCGGCAAAGCTGTGTTTGGTGTGATGTAAGGGAACGTGGCACACATGCGCAGACCGGACAGGAACCGGAGTCGGTCTGCACCCTGAGACTCGAAGAGCCGTTGAAAATCAACGCCGCTGAACTTCGGTTCTTCATAGCCGGGAAAATTCGTCAACTCATAGTTAAGGAATGAAACCGGCCTGGAGGCAATGTAAAGCTTGCGGCCGTCGTTCACGATCGTCGGGCTCAGGACAACCATGGGAATTGTGGCCTTGAGCTCAAAGGTATCATACGCGGTGATCGGCTTGTCCATCATCCCGTCCGTACTTATGTTGAGTTGTTGTTCAAAGGTATACGCCCGGTCTTTGAGATACGAGTGTCCCGCGTATTCGAAGCGCGTAAATCCGACAAACAAGTCGTTGGCCAGCAGGCTGAAGATAAGCGGGTTCAGGTTATCAGAGGAGATCTTGGTCCTGTAGACGGGAGCGTATGGATTTATGCCCTCACCGAGTTTTTGCCGCAACTTCAGTTCCCGGAAATAGCTTGCCCCGATCAGCCCCCCGGACGCGCCGGTGATCAGTACACTATTTTCCATCAGTTTCCCACCTGTGAGACTATCTGCTGTCTGCAGGGCATTGAAAGTCCATAGTGCGGCGCGTTTACCTCCGCCGCTGACGCAGAGGAAGACCATCTTCGGCTTCTGCCCCGGAAATTTCTTTTTCCAGTTTTCGAGCATCGGGAACGTCAGCGCTTTGTCGTTTGCTATGGCCGCGCTGTCATTGAGATGTCGCAGGGATGCGACGGAATATTCTGTCGGCGCTGCCTCGTAGTCAAGACCGAAAGCCTTGTATTGCTTCGCGAAAAAATCCTTCCCGACAAGAAAGTTGATAAAGAGAAACAGGATGAGCGCGATCGTCGCGGACCAGTTGCCGAACCAGTAAGAGAAAGCTCCTGCGACCATGACAAAAATTGTAAGGAAGATCATGAAGCTCGACGCCGCGGGTAACTGGAATGCGGGGTAATCTTTGAAAATACCAAGTACCAGCACCGTTGCAAAAATGAACAGCTCGATCACAACCAGGTTGAAGTGGTTCTGGTCAAATACCTGGAGGATGGTGGCCCGGTCGTAAAAGTGTGTGTCTTCCACTTTCCTGAATTTCAGGTCGTGATCGAGATAATTGTCGACGCGTATCTGCTTTTTACGCGCGATATCAAGTTTTTTCATCGCGCTCGCACGTGTAACCTTGACGCTCAGTTTTATCTTCTCGTCTATCCGGCAGACCACGTACTTGAATATGTCGTTGTTTGTAAAACGGAAGTAAACAAAGAACATCAGCGTCATGATCAGATATCCCGACAACAAGCCTGCGAGGTTCGTATAGAGCGACCAATCCGTGGTATATTCGTTTGCAATCTGAAATCCGATGATCTGATAGATATAAAGCGCGAAAAAAATGAGCGGTATAACACTGTTATTGATGCAGAATTTTGTGAAGGGTCGGGATAACGTTCCGACAAAAGTAAAGCGATGTCCGTCATTGATGTAGCAGGTTATGTGGAAGGCCATGGTAAACCCAGCCGTGCAGACACCCATGATAAAGAAACTTGTAAAGCTTACCGTGTTGAGATATTCCGGATCGAGAAAGAGGTAGGGAATACCCAGATACTTTCCGAATGAGCCTGTGATCATCGCCAGGAGGATGATCCAGCAAAGCAGCAAAACGTGATTTCGCTTTACATTGTTCAGCAGTAATTGAACAGGAAAGGAGTAGGCAACTACGGGAAAAAGGGAATAGATCCTTCGCATGGAATATTATCAAATTTACCCCTTTTTTTTCTGATGTCGGTCAGAAGGAGGAGTTATATTTGCTCATCGCGTTATACCTGATTGTCTGTTAAGTTCTTCCGCGATTTTCCGGTCGTTCGACAGACGGGGAACTTTGTTCTGCCCACCAAGTTTACCCAATGATTTCATATAGTTTATAAAAGCGTGTGCCGGAAGTGACGTGATGCGCAGCGTGCGCAGAATATTTCCTTTGATCAGGTCGTCGTAATACACATTGAGACGGCGTAACTGGTTATCAAGCTCGAGAGAAAACGCCTCCAGGTTTTGCGGAGGTGTTGCAAACTCAATGAGCCATTCGTGATGCGGTAGTCCCTCCGTTACCACGACCTTGGGTGCGACCGTGAACTCCACCAACTCTACCTGCGGGAATTTGCGCATGGTGTGTTTCATGGCCTGCTCGACCTCTTCCCCGATCACATGTTCGCCAAAAGCTGAAATGAAATGTTTTATCCTTCCGGTTACGAGGATGCGGTAAGGATCTTTTGACACGAAACGGATGGTGTCGCCAATTGAATATCCCCAAAGGCCTGCGTTGCTATTGATGACGAGGGCATAATTCTGACCCAGCGTGACCTGCTCAATATTCAGTCGTGTTGGATTGTCATTGAAGAATTCTTCCACCGGAATGAACTCAAAATAGATTCCGCTGTTCAGCAACAGAAGTAGTCCCTCTTCATGTTGTGAATCCTGGTAGGCGATAAAGCCTTCGGAGGCAGGATACGTTTCGATCGAATCTACTTTCCGGCCGATCGTCTCGAAAAGTTTTGCGCGATACGGTTCGAAATTTACTCCGCCGTAAACGAACATGGAGAAATCCGGAAACACGTCTTTGATCTTTTTGCCCGTGCGTTTTTGTATCCTGTCGAAATACATCTGGACCCAGGGTGGGATTCCTGAAATAAGCGTCATGTTCTCCCCGATGGTCTCATCAATGATCCTCTCGAGCTTTTCCTCCCAGTCGGCGATGCAGTTGGTCTCGTACCGCGGTTTCTGGTTGGTGCGCAGATATCCGGGCACGTGATGGTTGACAATACCGGACAGCCTACCGGTTTTTATCCCGCCTTTTTCCTCCAGCTCCGGGCTGCCGGAAAGGAAGATCAATCCCCCATCGAGGAACTGCGATCGCCCGGATTCGTGGACATAGCTCAGCAATGCATTCCGCGCCCCGTTGATGTGGTTCGAAATCGACTCCCTGGTGATGGGAATGTACTTCGTGCCGGAGGTCGTCCCCGACGTCTTGGCAAGATAGGCGGGCTTGCCCTTCCAGAGGATATCAGGTTTGCCCTTCACCACATCGGCGATGTAATCACCGAAGTCTTCATAATCCCTGACGGGTACACTTCTCTTGAAATCTTCGTAGTTCCGGATGTCGGAAAAGTTGTGATCTTTGCCGAATCGGGTGTCTTTGCCCGTGCGGATCAGTTGGTCAAAGATGCGTTGTTGGAACCCGTACGGCTCAGTTGACCACTTTCTGGTTTGTGAAGCAATAAATGCTGCGAATGGTTTCGCCAATGCCGACCGGATCCCCATAACCTGCAAGATAAGCTGAAATCAATAAATTTGAGACGTTCAAACTGTTTCAAAGAAACACAATTTATTGAATGACGTTTTAAAAATAAGCCATAGGTTTGGCAAATCTTTCCGGGGTATGTATTGCTTTCGGAATGCTACTTTCAGGATGGGATTTTGGTTTTTTTCGAACTGAATCATAACGACATGAAAACTACACTCAGGGTTATTGTCATAGGATTTTTATCCGGTCTGGCTGGTTCCTATACGGGATACCATTATTTTTCAGAACCGCGCGATATCGCCCGGGAGCCCGGGCCGGATTTTACATCTGTCAGCTATTCGGAAAAGCTGCCTTCGATGCCGGAGGAGCGGAACACGTCAACATCATCAGTCAGCGCACTGCCGGTAGATTTCAGTGAGGCGGCGGCAAGGGCTACACCCAGCGTTGTTTATATAAACAGTATCTCCCAGGGCGTCACCTATTCGAACTGGGATTGGTTCTTTGGTGAAACACCAGGCAGACAAACTCAGGTGAGCAGTGGGTCCGGAGTAATTTTTACCGCTGATGGATATATCGTGACCAATAACCATGTGGTTGCATCGGCCGAACGCATCGAAGTGAATTACAACAAAAGGGTCTATCCCGCGGAGCTCGTCGGGACGGACCCCTCGACTGACCTCGCAGTCATCAAGATCCAGGGCAAAGGACTCCCGGCAATCTCACTCGGCAACACAAAGGATCTGCATGTCGGCGAATGGGTTGTCGCCGTGGGAAACCCCTTCTCACTGGCTTCTACCGTTACCGCGGGAATTGTCAGTGCGAAGGGACGGAAGATC
>CBFGXV010000188.1:0-5872 GCA_965652755.1 uncultured Chryseosolibacter sp.
AGAACCGGGCATCCTAAAAGATGATTAACCATCACATTAATAGTTAGCGCTTAATACACTGAATATTACAGATATATATTCACAAACAGAATAATATTTGGCGAGTATTTAAACTAATATTATTAGTTTATGATTACTAATTAATTTAGTTATTACCTTTGGATCTCTGGCAGCGCGCTGTTCAGGCTGATGAAATGCAAGGGATGATGGTTGAGAAAAGAGCTGATATTGTTGAAAAGTTGCAGACGGAAATACTCCGGTTGCAGGGCTTTAAACCAGCTGGAAATATTACCATAGACATGGGGTTGGGCCCGATAATCAAATGTTTTCCCGGCAGCATCTTTCCTTTGGGTGCGGTGCATGAATTCTTATCTGCGGGTAACGAAGGTGCTGCGGCCACGAGCGGTTTTATCGCAGGTTTATTGTCCCCGTTAATGGGGACCAATGGAACCTCGCTCTGGATCAGTTCTTCCAGGACATTATTTCCTCCGGCGCTAAAAAGTTTTGGTATACAACCCGACCGGTTCATTTTCATAGACCTTCAACGCGAGCAGGATATACTTTGGGCAATGGAAGAGGCGCTGAAATGCGGTGCTCTTGTGGCAGTGGTGGGGGAAATTCAGGAAATAAGTTTTATAGCCTCCAGGCGTCTTCAACTGGCAGTCGAACAAAGCCAGGTAACAGGATTTATTCTCAGAAAGAATTTGCGGAAAGTCGGCACCACGGCATGTGTTTCCCGATGGCGGATCACACCACTCCCAAGTATTCCGATAGACGCGGAAGCTGGAAATGATTTGCCCGGAATTGGATTTCCAAAATGGAGGGTTGAGCTTTTGAGGATCAGAAACGGAAGATCTGGCGCGTGGGATATCGCCTGGATTGACGGTCGATTTGAATCGATCACCGCACCTGGTGAAGCCTTACTGGCCAGGGATCCAATAAAAGGACAAGAATATTTAAAGAAAAAAACAGGATGATATGGAACGCCGGTTTGTATCGATATGGTTCCGTCACCTGGCAACGGACTGGTTCACCATCCGCCATGGTGCGCTTGTATCAGCCAATGGTAAATCAGCAACCGATTTAAAGGATCAGCCTTTTGTCCTGCGTACACCTTCTCACGGCAGAATGGTTATCAGCGCAGTGAACGCGGCTGCCCTCCGGAAAGGTGTGGAAGTGGGAATGGTACTCGCCGATGCCCGCGCCCTACTTCCTGATCTGAAAGTTTTAGATGACAAACCAGACCTTCCTTTCCGGTTGCTTAGGCGACTGGCGGAATGGTGTATCCGGTTTACGCCCATTGCAGCAGTGGACCTTCCGGATGGTTTAATGCTGGATGCAACTGGTTGTCCTCATCTTTGGGGAGGGGATGCCGCTTACCTGGACGATATAATCAAAAGGTTAACAGCTCGTGGATATGATGTCAGTGTTGCCATTGCAGATACCCCTGGCGTTGCATGGGGTGCCGCACGGTATGGTCGCGATCGGGTAATCCCTTCAGGAAAAAATATTGAAGCATTACTCCCTTTACCTCCGGAGGCTCTTCGACTTGACACGGAAACAGTTGAACGTTTGCATAAATTGGGACTTCACCAGATCAGCCAATTCGTTAACATGCCGCGCTCATCCCTTCGCAGGCGATTTGGAACACATACGGTCAAACGACTAGACCTGGCATCCGGAAGGGAAGCCGAAACGATCGAAGCTGTGCAACCTCCGGAACCATACCAGGAACGGCTGCCTTGCCTGGAGCCGATCCTCACGGCCACGGGTATACACATCGCGTTGGAGCAGTTGCTGAAGACATTGTGTTTCCGGCTGCAACAGGAACAAAAAGGATTGCGCGCTGCCGTATTTAAAGGTTATCGCGTAGATGGAAAAATAGTCAGCGTAGAAATTGGCACAAGCAGTCCGACGCACAATGTTCAGCACCTTATCAAACTTTTTGAATTAAAACTCCCATCCATCGAGCCGGCGCTTGGCATTGAGCTGTTTGTTCTCCATGCTACTAAAATTGAAGTTCACTATCCTCACCAGGAAAAGATGTGGGAGGCGACCAGTGGTTTGGATGACATCCGGCTGTCCGAATTGATCGACCGTCTTGCAGGTAAAATAGGAATGAAAGCCATTCAGCGGTATGTACCGGATGAACATTACTGGCCTGAACGGTCTTTCAAGTGCGCGTCAACCCTGCAGGAGAAAGTGTTGACTTTCTGGAGAACGGACAAGCTGAGGCCGCTGCAATTGTTGCGAACCCCTGAACGAATCGAGGTTACAGCACCCATTCCGGATTATCCACCCATGTTGTTCCGGTACAAAGGCAAGGTCTATAAGATCATCCAGGCCGATGGACCTGAGCGCATAGAGCAGGAGTGGTGGATTCAGGAGGGGAGACACCGCGACTATTACCGTGTCGAGGACGAAGAAGGCCACAGGTATTGGATATTCAGATCCGGGCATTATGATGACAATAAGTTTCAATGGTATGTGCACGGCTTTTTTGCCTGATCAATAGCATCAGGCCGGGCGCAGCCCAATCTAACATATCTTGATGATGGCGGGGATGAACTACACGGAATTACAAGTCACAACCAATTTCAGTTTTCTAAGGGGAGCGTCGCACCCGGAAGAACTTGTCGGGCATGCTGCGGAACTTGGATACAAGGCGATTGCGATCACCGATCGAAATACATTCGCGGGTATTGTGCGTGGGCACGTCGCTGCGAAAAAGTCCGGGATACGTATGATTCCAGCCTGCAGACTCGATCTTCTTGACGGTCCAGACCTGCTGGCGTTTCCAACAGACAGAAAAGCTTACGCCGAAATATCCGCGCTTCTCACGCTGGGAAATCGCCGCACGGAAAAAGGTAAATGCAATCTTTATAAGGCCGATGTATTCCGCCACGCCCGGGGATCGAAGTTTGTTGTGATTCCACCGCTATCGCTGAACGCAATTTTCAAGTTTGAGAAAACTTTCGTTAAAGACCTGAAGGAATACCGGGAAGTTCTGGGAACGGATCTTTATATCGCCGCCTCGAGAACATATGCGGGCGATGATCTGAAACACATGCATCGCATTTATCAGTTGGCAAAACATTTCAACATGGGGATGGTGGCGACCAACGATGTGCATTACCATCACCAGGCGCGAAGGCAATTGCAGGATGTCGTTACTTGCGTTCGGGAAAAATGCACGATCCATAACGCTGGTTTTCGTTTACATCCGAACGCGGAAAGGTATCTGAAGCCTGCTGAAGAAATGGTCAGGTTGTTCAGGAAATATCCGGATGCCATCCTCAATGCTGAGACACTTGCCGGATCATGCACCTTTTCGCTGGACGAATTAAAATACAATTACCCAAAGGAGATAACATCAGAAGGCCGGACCCCGCAGGAAGAACTAAGGTTCCTCACATATAAGGGGGCAAAAGAACACTTTGGTGATATTATTCCTGAAAAGGTAGTTAACACAATCGAATACGAGCTTGCCTTTATCGGGCAAATGAGTTATGCGGAATATTTTCTTACAGTTTATGATATCGTCCGGTTTGCAAGGCAAAAGGGAATCCTTTGTCAGGGAAGAGGATCGGCCGCCAACTCTACGGTTTGTTATTGCCTAGGTATTACCTCTGTGGATCCTTCAAAGTTCGATTTGTTGTTCGAGCGTTTCATTTCTTCAGCCCGCAATGAGCCACCCGACATTGATGTGGACTTTGAACATGAGCGCCGGGAGGAGGTGATGCAATACATCTACCGGAAGTACGGTCGCGAACGGGCTGCCATCGTTGCAACTGTTACGCAACTTCACCACAAGGGTGCGATCCGAGATGTAGGGAAAGCCATGGGATTGTCAGTAGACACCATCAACCGCCTTTCAGGTCTGATCTGGGATTTTGCCGACGACGGGTTTGACCGAAACAGGATCGTCAGCCAGGGAATCAATCCGGATGATCCGACGATACGGAAAGTGCTTGATCTTACCTCACAATTCATTGGATTTCCACGGCAGCTCGGGCAGCATACGGGAGGGTTCGTTATTACGGAAGGAAAGCTTTCTGATCTCTGTCCGATCCTTAATGCGCGTATGGAAGATCGCACAAACATTGAATGGAATAAGGATGATATTGAAGCGCTCGGTTTTTTAAAGATAGATGTGCTGGCATTGGGTATGCTCACCTGTATCCGGAAAGCCTTTGATCTCGCTAAAAAACATTATGGAGTAAATCTCACACTGGCAAACATACCACAGGATGATCCTGCTGTCTATGAGATGGTAAGTCACGCAGATACGATCGGTGTATTTCAGATCGAAAGCCGCGCACAACAATCGATGTTGCCGCGGTTAAGGCCGAAATGTTTTTACGACCTGGTGATAGAAGTTGCTATAGTTCGGCCAGGCCCTATACAAGGTGACATGGTCCACCCATACCTGCGACGGAGAAACGGACAGGAACCAATAGAATACCCTTCCAAGGAACTTCAAGCCATTCTCGGCCGTACATTAGGTGTTCCGTTGTTTCAGGAACAGGCGATGAAGATCGCCATTGTGGCCGCAGGTTTTACACCCACTGAGGCAGATGAACTCCGCCGCAGCATGGCCACGTTCAAATTCAAGGGATTGATCAAACATTTCGAGGAGAAACTGGTTCTCGGAATGATCAGGAACGGATATAAGGAAGATTATGCCCATCGGGTGTTCAAACAACTGCTGGGGTTTGGGAGTTATGGATTTCCCGAAAGCCACGCGGTGAGTTTTGCGTTGCTTGTATATGTGTCTTCGTGGATCAAGTGTTATTATCCCGATATTTTCGCCTGTGCTTTGCTCAACAGCATGCCGATGGGATTTTATCAACCTGCACAGATCATTATTGATGCGCGTAAACACGGTGTGGAAGTTCGTCCTGTGGATGTCAATTATTCCAACTGGGACAACCTCCTGGAGGAAAGAGCAGGAAAATATCAGGTTTTGCGATTAGGCTTCAGGCAAGTTAAAAGCTTACGCGAAGAGGATATAAACGTCTTGATCAAAGCAAGGGAAAAACACTTCACTTCCCTTCAGGAAATACGGGAGGCGGGGTTAAGCGATGCCGCGCTGGAAAGGTTAGCGGACGCTGACGCATTCCGTTCCATCGGTTTGGACAGAAGGCAGGCATTGTGGGAAGTGTCGACGAAGGATCGTCCACGAACGCTTTTTAAACCTCAGCATTACAAAGATCCGGCGGAAGATAAGATCACCCTGCCGCAAATGGAATTATCCGAACACGTGGTTTACGATTATGCGACCACCTCGTTATCCTTAAAAGCACATCCGGTTAGTTTTGTCAGGGGAGACCTTGAACGTCTTCGTGTAATCTCAACCGCTGCGCTTGAAAAAGCCAGGAATGGAGATTTAGTAAAGGTTGCCGGATTGATTCTCGTACGGCAACGTCCGGAGACAGCAACGGGGATTTGTTTTATTACAATTGAGGATGAAACAGGCACTGCTAACCTGGTGGTATTTCAAAAACTGTTTGATAAATATCGGAAAGAGATCATCCAATCAAGATTGCTGATGGTTGAGGGCAAAGTGCAGCGGGAAGGTGAGATCATCCACGTGATCGTCAGGCGGTGTTATAATTACTCAGGATTGCTTCGCCAGCTCACGGAATCGAAAGCGAGTTTATCCAAATCACCCATGTCGCGGTCGGACGAAACAACATCGCCGTTTTTATCAAACGCTCAGCCCAAAAAGCCTGAGATCATCCAGGGTAAAATATTTCCGGACGGAAGGAATTTCAGGTAGAAGTAAAAAGCAAGAGAAGCATAAGGCTAATTCTCCATTTACATCGCTATTTCTCTACGCCTCATCGTGGCTACGCTGTTGCTGTGGGAT
>CBFGXV010000189.1:0-5861 GCA_965652755.1 uncultured Chryseosolibacter sp.
GTCGAAGCTGAACTGTATCCAAATGAAACATCGCTCGTACGTGTCGGCGACATGGTCAGTGTGAGAGTAAGCGGTGTTGAAGGTAAGGCAATCGAAGCCAAAGTAAAATTTCTGAGTCCGGAATTCCGGAACAATTCGCAGATCGCCATCATGCGCGCGTCTATTGACAACCCCGACGGTGTCCTGAAGCCGGGGCAGTTTGCCCAGGTTTTTCTGACCCATTCCGCTAAAAAAGCAATAGCCATCCCGGTAGATGCCGTCATCCGGGATGGAAATGGTTCGCACGTGTATGTCCAATCAGGACACAATACGTTCACACCACAAATGGTGAAGACCGGTGTGGAAGGGTTCGATCAGGTAGAGATCACAGAGGGACTCAACGAGGATGACACGGTGGCGGTAAGTGGTGCCTACCTTCTCTATTCGGAAATGATTCTTAAAAAAGGGACAGACCCGATGGCGGGGCACAACCATTAACCTATGAAAAAGTGTTGTAAGGATGCCTGCAATGAACATCCATCCGTATGGCAAAAGTGGAAATCCAGGGTGATATACTCCATTGTTATCTCCCTGCTTGTCTTCGTCGCATTAACCCAGTATTTCAATGTATAATCTTAAATAAATCCAATAATGAAAACCAGATCAACTTTCTTTTCTATGTTTTTTGCAGCCGTTTGTTTTGCTTTTCTCACCAATTGTTCCGGAGAAAAACAGGATCAGGCAACAGAATCACACGAAGGCCATGACGCCGACGAACACGCCCCGGAGTCATCGCCGGCAACCGAAGCCAGTGATCCACAGTTCCAGGTTGATGGGAAATTTCAGAAACAGCTTTCCGACGTATTCACTTCGTACGTTGAACTAAAGGATGCCTTTATCCAATCTGACGCTAAGAAAGTCCAGACTGAAGCATCTGAGACAAAAGATGTCCTGGCGAAGGTTGACATGAAACTCGTTTCAGGGGCCGCCCATAATGACTGGATGAGTTACCTTACGCCCATTCAAAAGTCTTTGAACGAAATCCAGTCCAGCACGGATATTGAAGCTCAGCGAAAATCCTTCAGCACCCTGTCCGACAATCTATACAAGAGCGTGAAAGCTTTCGGATTAGGGGGAAAGAGCGCATTTTACGAGTACTGTCCGATGGCCTTTAACGACGAAGGGGGCTACTGGCTGAGCGATAACGAGCAGATCCGCAATCCGTACTTTGGCGACAAGATGCTCACTTGCGGAGAGGTGAAAGAGAAATTGAAATAATCAGGTAATGAAGCGCAGAGATTTTATCAGGAGATCCGGTCTGTCGGCGTTGACTACCTGGGCTGGATCCTCCCTTCTGTTAAATGCATGTCACACAGAAGAAGACATGATCGGAGAACCGAACTGGATCGTCGAAGGCTCTTTTGACAGGCCGTTGCCATTCCCTGCGACTTCAACAAGTGGCGCATCATTACATGCGAAGTTCAGTACAAGCGAGCTGTTAAAGGGCAGAACGAGCACTACCTTGTCGTATGGTAATGGGGTGTTGGGTCCCACCATTGTCGGAAGTAAAGGACAAACAGTCAATGTGTCTCTGCAAAACGGTTTAGATGAACAAACCAATATCCATTGGCATGGACTGATCCTTCCTGAAAACATGGACGGACATCCGAAAGACGCCGCCTCGCCCGGAGGATCATTAAATTATTCGTTACCGATTCATCAACGCGCCGGAACCTACTGGTATCACCCGCATCCGCATGGATCCACCGCGCGCCAGGTGTTTATGGGATTAGCCGGTATGTTCATTGTTAGAGATGATGAAGAATCTTCCCTGAATTTACCGTCGGGAGAATTTGAAATACCGCTCATCATTCAGGACAAGCATTTCGAGGGAAGTACGCTTGATTACTCTCCTACTGATGATGAGATCATGACAGGCTATCTTGGTGAACAGATCCTTGTGAACGGTGTTCACGCCCCAGTGCTGGATGTGGCCTCTGACTGGTATCGTCTCCGGATATTGAATGGTTCTACCGCCCGTGTTTTTAACCTGAGTTTTACCGGAGGAGTGCAGATGCATATCATCGGCGCCGACGGAGGCCTGCTCACAACGCCGGAAACGGTATCCGGGATAATGTTTGGACCCGGTGAACGTATCGATGCACTGGTCGATCTGTCCGGGCTTGCCACGGGAAGAGAATTTTATCTGGTGAGCAACTCGTTTAGCAGATATAATGCTCAGGGCCGGCAGGATTTTAAGCTGATGAAGTTCAAAGTCGACCGCGCCCCGACATCAACCTTTACCCTTCCATCCGTGCTATCGGCAATTACACCGATCGATCACGGGCAGGCAGTAAAAACAAGAACGTTTGATATCGCCGCGGTGAATGGCGAAGGTGGTCACGGAGGAATGGGAAGGCATTCCATTAACGGAAGGACTTTTAAAATGGATCGCGTTGATGAAATCGTCCAGGCCGGTACGACGGAGATCTGGGAATTCGACAACATGATGGGAGATGAGATCCACCCGATGCACATTCACGGAGTGCAATTCCAGGTGCTACAGCGAATGGGCGGAAGAAACGAAATTATCGCCTCCGAAAAAGGCTGGAAGGATACAGTACTTGTCATGGCAGGAGAAAAAGTAAAAGTAATTATGACCTTTCCGGAGTACAGGGGAACCTTTGTCTTTCATTGTCATAATCTCGAACACGAAGATGACGGAATGATGCTGAATTACCGGATAGATTAATCGAATTCAAACGCAATCGTATGGACCACGCACATCAAAGACAGTACTCTTGTCCCATGCATCCTGAAGTGATCAGGGATGCGCCCGGAAAATGCCCCAGGTGCGGTATGGATCTCGTTCCGGTAAAAGCAGCGAAATCAACAGAGAAGCACGAGCATGGACACGCAGATGCGGGTTCCGACGAGTTGCATTCTCTGCAAATGCATGAGCACGGTCATCACGGCGGCGGACACGCGCACCACGCGGGAATGATCGATGATTTCAAGAGACGGTTTTATGTCGTACTGGTGCTGACAATCCCCATCATGGCGCTGTCACCAATGATACAGCATTGGTTGGGCGTCAGCTGGGCATTTACCGGTTCCAATTATTTATTGCTTGCACTTTCATCTGTTGTTTTTTTCTACGGAGGCAAACCTTTCCTTACCGGCTTCGTGGATGAAGTAAGAACAAAGTCGCTCGGAATGATGACCCTGGTGGCTGTGGCAATAACGGTTGCGTATGTCTATAGCGTGGCGATCGTGTTTGGCCTTGAAGGGATGGACTTCTTCTGGGAACTGGCCACACTGATACTTATCATGCTGCTCGGTCACTGGATTGAGATGAGATCAATCATGAGTGCATCACGCGAACTCGAACTACTGGTTCAGCTTATGCCTTCCGATGCGCATCTCATACATGGCGACCATGTTATGGATGTAAAAACAGAAACACTCAAGGCAGGTGATATCATCCTGGTAAAGCCTGGTGAAAAGATCGCAGCCGACGGAGAGATCGCGGAGGGAAAAAGCTATTTGAACGAATCCATGTTGACCGGGGAATCAAAACCGGTCTATAAAGAAACGGGTGATAAAGTAATAGCCGGCTCAATCAACGGAGAAGGTTCTTTGAAGGTAAGAGTTACGCACGGAACAAAAGATTCGTACCTGGCACAGGTCATCAAACTTGTTCAGGATGCACAGAACGCCAAATCGCGCACGCAATTGCTCGCAGACAACGCGGCAAAATGGCTGACAATAATTGCACTCACCTCCGGCGCCATCACTTTTATCGTGTGGATCGCCCTCGGCAAGGACCTGGCCTTCGCCATGGAACGTATGGTCACTGTGATTGTGATCTGTTGTCCGCACGCATTGGGCCTGGCGGTGCCGTTAGTGGTCGCTCACTCCACTGCCATCTCTGCCAAAAGCGGATTGCTGATCAAGGACAGGACAGCCTTTGAGAATTCCAGGAAGATCTCCACGCTGGTTTTTGATAAGACGGGAACATTGACAAGAGGTGAATTCAATGTTGTGCGCTACGATTCTCTTGACGGGAAATCAACGAAAGAAGAGATCCTCGCGATCGCTGCGGCCCTTGAACAAAATTCGGAGCATCCGATCGCCACCGGTATTACAAAAAAGGCAAAGGAATTAAAACTGCAACTACCGCCCTTGAAAGACTTCAAGGCTATTACAGGAAAAGGAATCCAGGCTGTTGTTAATGGAACGGATGTAAAAGTTGTAAGTCCTGGTTTCCTAAAGGAAAATAAATTAAAGGCGAACATTCCTGCGATTGGCACTGGAACAACCGTGTTCGTGGTCGTCGAAGATAATGTAGCAGGATACGTTTCACTTGCCGACGAAATAAGACCGGAATCGGCAGAAGCCATCAGAACGCTTCACTCGCACAACATCAAAACCCTTTTACTCACCGGCGACAACAAGGAAGTTGCGAGAGAAGTGAGCGACTTCCTGAAAATGGATGGCTTTCTGGCAGAGGTACTCCCCCATCAAAAACTCGAAAAGATCAAAGAGCTTCAGGCAAAAGGCGAGTTCGTTGCCATGACAGGTGACGGTGTGAACGATGCACCCGCCCTCGCTCAGGCGGACGTGGGAATTGCCGTCGGCTCCGGTTCGGATATCGCAGCAGAGACGGCCGACATTGTTTTGGTGAACAGCAACCCCCGGGACGTTGCAAATCTTATCGTGTTCGGAAAGGCAACATACAGGAAAATGATCCAGAATCTCGGCTGGGCTACTGGCTACAACGTTATCGCTTTGCCACTGGCAGCCGGAGTCCTTTACAATGCGGGCATCATGCTGAGTCCGGCCATGGGCGCTGTTCTTATGAGTGCCAGCACGATCGTGGTTGCGATCAACGCAAGGTTACTGCGAATAAGACAGTGATCTAACCCGCAGATCGAAGACCGCCATACGCCCCGATGCGCCCTCTCCGCACCTAATTGGCATAGTATTACTGTAGTCCTTCAAAAAATGCTATGACAACAGCAGCTATACGACATGAATTACTGAACGGTACGGATGAAGACCTGCAGAAGAGAAGAAATATCGTCACTCTCTCCGCGCTTGGGCTCGTGGACTTCGCTTTCTTATCACTCTATCAGTCCGGGATCATAAAACGATTACCGGATCTGCCCTTCGCGGCATTTGATTCCAACAAAGTGAATGCGTCTCCTGACGCCTATCAGATGGGTGCGCCGGATGCTACCATCAGCGCGTGGGTTTATGCTACAAATATGGTGCTTGCCACTGCAGGCGGCAGCAAACATTCCGGCCGAAAGCCCATCCTCGATCTGATCCTTGGAACAACAGTTGCCGCCAACGCCGCCGGCGCCATCTATTACCTTTACAACATGGCATTCTATCAGCGGAAAATTTGCCCCTACTGCGTTGCAGGCGCTGCCATCAATCTCGCTTCAGCGGTCATTATGAAACCACTGCTGATGAACAGTCTCGCTAAGCTATTCGGAAAAAGACGGTAAGTTTTTCCATCCCTTTGGATCAAAAAGCGAATGGCTGTGCACCCTACCGAAGGTCCATCCCAGGGTGACAGGGAGCCGCCAGGCCTTGCGTAAAGTGCTTTGCCTTTCTACGGGGATTGCATAATATTACGGAGATGCATCCGAGTATTTCTGTGTGCAACCAGTCGAACCAGATGATTTCTGTTATAATACCGGTCTATAATGAAGAGGGCGTTATCGGGAAGACGGTGAGATATCTGAAAGACGTTTCAGGACATGATCGCATCAGGGAAATTATAGTAGTTGATGGCGGAAGCAGTGACAATTCTGTGAATGAAGCAGGAAAGGAAGGCGCTCGCGTGATCGAAAGTGCCCGGAAAGGCCGGG
>CBFGXV010000190.1:0-5844 GCA_965652755.1 uncultured Chryseosolibacter sp.
TGCTATCTCGTTTTCCTTGTGGGCAGTGTCGTATTCGAGCTCGAGCTGAGGAATGCTGCGCCGTGTATCTATACCAACCAGGGAATCGTTGAGAACCTGATACTGCTTCCGGAATGAAAGCGCCGCAGCGTTCTCGCCCATTTTTTCATGAAGCTCCGATCCGAGAAGGTACAGTTTGCTTAGTTCCTGCAGGCTCTCCAGATCTTTGCCAACCGCAATGGCTTTTTGAAGGTATTGATCGGCAGGAATGAAGTTTCCCAAATGAAAATGATTTTGCGCCAATCCCCAGTACACATATAACGCATAGTCAGGTGCGGGGTAGTCGTTCAGGACCCGCGAGCTTCTTTCGTAGAGGCGCAGGGCCGCACGGTAGTTCTTTAACTCGGAATAAACATCAGCTTTGTTGATCAGAGCGTCCAGCACATAACTCTCGTCGTTTAACGCCCGGCCCAGTGCGTAGACCTCGTCGAGGTGTTTGATTGCATCATCGAACTTCTTATTGAGGGCCTCGCTGAGCGCAAGATTTACGAGGCTGCTAGCCATCCCCAGAGAGTCGGCGGTCTCAGTCGCAAGCTGATAACTCTTTTTCGCATAATAATACGACTTGCTCTTTTCTTCAAGCTGGAGAAAGACTGATGCGAGGTTATTGCTGTAACGCATGCGGCGCTGCGGTGTATCAACGTGTTCTGAAAAAATGAGCGCGTTGAGATAGTGGTTGGCCGAAGCCTTGAGATCTCCGAGATATTGATATTGATTTCCTGCGTTATTGTATGCCATGGCCAGCAGGCTGTTGTCGCCAATCTGCTTGCTGATGTCCAGCGACTCCAGCGCAAGATCAAGGCCTTCCTGATATTGTCCCTGGCGGTTAAGAACGGGAATGTAATAGCTAATGTAATCCGCAATTCCCCTTTGATAATTCAACGCCCTCGCCAGTTCGCCGGCCTTCAGGCAATAGTATGCCGCGGAGTCCATGCGGTCGGCGTAGTAGTGCTCATCAGAAAGAGACAGGTACTCCTTAACCCTGGAAGTGTCAGCGGGCTGCGGCGCTTGCGCGAACATGCACGTAGCCCACGTACAAACTATAAGTTGCCAAAAACATGTCCGGAGTAGTGGTCTCTTCATAGCGCGTTTAGGATGATCTTCCGGAAGCCCCGGAGTGACCTTACTTAAAAATACAAAGTGCGCGTCCTGCAATCAATAGATCCCTGGGGATAAATGTGTTGCAACCCTGGTGCACCACGTGTGCAAGCGGCAATGGAAATCTACGTAGTTCTACGGATAAATAAAATTGCGTTTTCGTACGCAAAAACAGGCTGGTCACCGAGACTACTTTTATAAAAAAAACAAACACAAAATTCTACGATTATGAAAAAGAGGTTGTTAGTGCTCGCATGTATGGTGTGTGGTATTCTTTCCACAGCAGAAGCTCAGTATGAAAAAGGAGATTGGACTGCCAATGCTGGATTTTCCTTTGGTTTGATCGGCTACGGTTATGGATACTACGGAAGCTCTAGTGGTTTTCTACCAATCAGCCTGAATCTTGAGTACAGCGTGAACGACGTTTTCGCCATCGGCCCCTACGTGGGGATGTATTCGCGATCATACGGCGCTGGAGATTACAAGTTCCGAGCCCTGTCATTTGGCGCCCGGGGAACGTTTCATGCAAACGAATTCCTAAATGAGAATCTGAACATGTCCATCAATACCGAGAAGGTGGATATTTATGCTTCCCTGATCCTCGGGGTCGAAACGTACTCATGGAAGTACGCGGATAACATCATGGAAGGTTATTACGCCAATGGCTCGCGTTTCATCTTTGGTCCGACAATTGGCCTCCGCTACATGTTCGCGCCGAAATTCGGAGCCTTCTTCGAGGCTGGCCGCGGGGCTTTCGGCTATGGCACAATTGGGCTGACCGGTCGCTTTTAACGGCTTACCCGTGTTCCACAACCTTAAAATCAGGGATATGTTTAGAAAGCTACACAGTGCCGTGATGACCATCTTCTTCCTTGGATTACTGAGCATCGTCATGCAATGTAATCCCGAGGAAGACAATGGTCGGGGAAATTCGCCTGAGCACGATCCGCTGCAGCCAAAGCCTGCCATTAGCGCAACCGTTGCGGGGATCGTTATTGATGAGACGGGACAACCCGTCGCAGAGGCGAATGTGAATGTGCATGGGGAGACTGCGGTCACAGATGCCACGGGGGCGTTCGTGTTCACGGACATCATGGTTCCCGGGAACCGATGTGTGATCCAGGCAACCAGGCAGGGCTACTTTTTGGGAACGAGAGCCATTACACCACAGGAAGATGGACGAACCGAAATCCGGATCGTGCTGATGAATAGTCCGGTGACCCATACATTCGAAGCGGGTTCAGGAAGTAATGCCACCTTGCCAAATGGATCGGAAGTCCGTATTCCCGCTAACGCCCTTGTGGATGACTCCGGAAATTCATACTCCGGCCAGGTCAACATGTCGGTGCGTTATATGGACCCGACAGCAGGCAACTTCGGCGTGTTGGTTCCGGGAGGAGATATGCTTGCGCAACGCGAAGATGAAAGTACCAGCGTGTTGTACAGCTACGGAATACTGCGGGTGCAGATGACCGACCTCTCGGGCGGGAACCTGCAACTGTCTCCGGGCTCAACTTCAACCCTCGTCATGAATATCCCTTCGGATCAGCTCGCAACAGCGCCCGATAAAATTCCGCTGTGGTATTTCGACGAAGAAAAAGGCGTATGGCAGGAAGAAGGCTTTGCTCTTCGCGATGGCAACAAATACACCGGCACTGTCACACACTTTACGGACTGGAATTGTGACGACCCCACCGAGGGTGCCACCATCATCGGACGGCTCATCGATTGCAACAACAATCCCGCTCACGGAATTGTAGAATTCGGACAGACCACTTCTGACCCGCAATCAAGCACGGAGAGCGGTCAATCGAACGGCAGGTTTGAACGCAGGGTGCCGGACGGTGTAACAATCACAGTCGTGATAAGCGACCCACTGATCATCACTCCGCTGACGCCGAATGAGCGGGGTAAAGTGATCGTCATCGTGCCTCCGCTGGCACCAGGACAGGTTTACGACGTGGGCGATATTCAAACCTACCCTTGCCCCTCGGAAATTACCGCCACCTTCAAAACGGCGCAGGGCGACCAAGTAAACTTTGTCTCATTCGATACTCCGAACGGTTATAAACCTTTGTATGATCCGGGATCAAACCTGAAGGTCAATCTGCCGCCGGATCTAGACGTGTCAATGACGATTTACACTAACAACGGGATAACTATGGGAAAACAAATTCATACGCCCGCGGAAAACCAGAGCATGGACCTTGGCGAGATCGATCTCACTTCCCAAATCAGCGAATCCATTTTCATTACAGGTAAAACTGTTTGCTACGGTGAAATAGAAAACGAAGGACAGATCAGCGTTACCTGGACAGACAATGAGATGAATACCAAGCACAATTACACAAGTCCCGCAGCTGATGGCACGTTTTCGATTGAAGCCCCGGCAAATGAATCGGTCGAGCTCTCATCGTCAACACCCAGTGGAACATGGAAACGAATACTACAGACGCCGGTGTCGTCAGCGGAACCACTCGATCTTGGAACCATTGAATTATGTGAAAATTCGCAGGTGTCAGAATCGAGCTTCCGGGTTACAGGCGCGGGCTATGATAATGTGTTATTCAAGGTCATCTCCAACGAGAACCAGGAACAGAGCAACATGGGTGTCTACTATCCCGGAAGCGACGTGACACTGGCGGTGATAGACGATCTTGAAGGAAAGATCTATATCGGGATCATTTTTCCAGGCAACACCACCGGACCCCGGAAACAATTGGATGAGGTTGCAATAACGATCGAAAGACAAACCGCCAGCACCACGATCTACTACTGGGGTGGCCTTTCGGATGAAAACAGCACCATTACACTGGAGGTTACAAAATACGATGAAGTAGGCGGAGTCATCGAGGGAACATTCTCCGGAACATTCCTCGTCCAGGATATCAACAAGGAATTCACAGGCGAAACGGTCAAAATAACTGAAGGAAAATTTTCCGTCCTGCGGTACCCGGATGTCGGGTGACGAAACTGTCTGTGTGCACAAGAGACAGGGCGAAGCCTCCCTGTCTTTTGTGCATTTAAGGTCTGTTGATGCTGATATTTTCCGCACGCGAACGCGCGCTGCACATTTTGATCAGCAACAACCTGGTGGCTATTTGTCTTTGATCTTTCGAGGCATCGCAGCCCTTACTCTATCCAGCCCATGGTGCGTTTAACCGCTTTTGTCCACCCGTCGTATAACCTTTTGCGGGTAGTTTCATCCATTTGCGGTTTAAAACATTTCTCTATTTTCCGGTTCTTATCGATATCTTCCTTCTTCCAGAGGCCGATCTGAATGGCAGCGAGGTAGGCAGCGCCCATGGCTGTGGATTCTATCACCTCAGGACGGTCTACCTCGGTACCAAGGATATCCGATTGAAATTGCATCAGAATATTATTCGCGCACGCGCCTCCGTCTACTTTGAGGCTTTTCAGCGTAAGGCCTGAATCTTCCTGCATGGCGTTTAACACATCCTTGGTCTGATATGCAAGAGACTCCAATGTAGCTTTGATGATGTGCTCCTTACCGGTGTCTCTGGTCAGACCGAAGATGGCACCCCGCGCATACATATCCCAGTAGGGAGCGCCAAGTCCTGCAAAAGCAGGCACAACATACACATCGTTCGACCCGAGGGCCTTTGCAGCGAAGTATTCCGAGTCTTTTGACTGGTCGATCAGGTGCATGCTGTCGCGCAACCACTGCACCGCCGCGCCGGCGATGAACACGCTTCCTTCGAGTGCGTACTCCACCTTATTATCAAGTCCCCACGCGATGGTGGTGACAAGTCCGTTGTTCGATAATTGGATCTTTTCGCCGGTGTTCATCAACATGAAGCAACCCGTGCCATATGTGTTCTTTGCCATGCCGGGTTTAAAGCACGCCTGGCCAAAAAGCGCTGCCTGCTGGTCGCCTGCTATTCCGGTAATCGGCACGGTCTTTCCTTCTATCTTGAAATCACCAAAATGACTCGCCGAAGGTTTTACCTCAGGCAACATTGATTCCGGAATCTCAAGTTCAGCAAGAAGTTTCTTCCCATTTCAATTCCCGGATATTGTAAAACATGGTCCGTGAAGCGTTGGTATAATCCGTGACATGCATTTTTCCTCCGGTCAGGTTGTATACCAGCCAGGTATCCACGGTTCCAAATGCGAGTTCGCCTTTATTTGCGCGGTCGCGCGCGCCTGCAACGTTATCGAGGATCCACTTGACTTTTGTCCCTGAAAAATATGAATCGATCACAAGGCCTGTGTTCTGTCTTACGTATGACTCAAGTCCCTTTGCCTTCAGCTCCTCGCAAATTGAAGCAGTTCTTTTATCCTGCCATACGATCGCGTTATAGACCGGCTCTCCCGTTTTCCGATCCCACACGATCGCTGTCTCCCGCTGATTTGTGATACCGATGGCCGCGACAGACGCGATGTCCACGCGCAGGTCTTTTATCAACTTGTGTAACGTACCCAGCTGGGTGTTCAGAATTTCCTTCGGATCGTGCTCTACCCATCCGGATTGCGGGAAGATCTGACGAAACTCCTGTTGCGCGATACCCTTGATTGCGCCGTTCTCGTCGAACAGCACGGCACGCGAACTCGTTGTGCCCTGATCAAGGGCTATGATAAATTTCGAAGCCATATTTTATATAAATAATACCCTGAAGAGCCATGCGCCGAGCACGCCACCGATGAAGGGACCATGTTTTACAATATCCGGGAATTGAAATGGGA
>CBFGXV010000191.1:0-5843 GCA_965652755.1 uncultured Chryseosolibacter sp.
ACCTTGCAGGAGAAGTCCATAACTCGCATCATATCGGCCTACTTCCGGTTTTACATTGTGCAGATTTCCTCCAAGCAAGATGTCCGGATGCCCGTCGCCATCAACATCTGTGACCTCGATCCCGTACACCGGCGAAAACTGCGCTTCCTGAGGCAAAGGGCGCAGAATCATTCTTCCATCTCCCCCATTAATAAGTATACTGCTTGATAGTATATAAGCCTCTTGTTTCACGGCTTTCTGCATCTGCTCCTTCGTGAAGATATCGTCGATTGTCTGGTCTTTATAACTCTCATACTTCAGGTATTTTTTCTTCAACGATGGTATCTGGCCGACCAGATCATGCCGAAGCGCCATGGGATAACTTTTAGCTCCGTTAAAAGTGCAGATGATATGCTCCGATGTTCCGTTCAGGTCAAAGTCACCAACATACATCGATACCGGTTTATCAACGCTGGCTTTAAATCTAGAATTCAATCCGTGGTTTCCCAATACAAAATCCATATCTCCGTCTCCATCAAGATCAGCCTTCTCTATCCGGTTCCACCATCCATTGCTTTTACCAAGTCCAAAGCTTTCTGTCTTGTCCTCGAACTTGCCTTGTGAATTGACAAGTACCTTAACTGGCATATACTCCCCTACCAAAATCAAATCTTCATCATCATCCTGATCAACATCGCACCAAACAGCATCCGTGATCATTCCGATACCTTTTAGATCCGGCGCTATCTCATTGCTGACATCTCTGAAGTTGCCTTTTCCATCATTATTCAAGATGTATCCATTCATGCTCAATCCGTAGGAAAACGGACGGAGCCTGACACCGACAAACAAATCCAGATCCCCATCCCGATCATAGTCAGACTCTTTTACCGTCGAAGTGCTTTCATACCGCGAGGTTGGCAGTACCTGCTGTGATTTCCGAAAATTCCCCTTCCCATCGTTCAGATATAACCGGTCAATATAAGCAGTGGAGCTACTGGAAAATTCGCTGCCGCCACTGCAAACGTAAAGTTCTTTGAATCCATCCTGATCAGCATCGAAAAATACACTTACCAGACCCTCCGAAGTTCTGTCCTTCTCAAAAGCCTCCTGGTTGCTTTTTGTAAACTTCCCGGTCGGATGTTGAATGTACAAAGCCCCCGGCTGATCTTTCGCCCCCCCGATATAGAAGTCCTCAAGGCCATCGTTATTTACATCACCCTTGCTCATCCTGGGACCTTCAGTGCTTGTCATATGATACAAAAGGCCGTCCCTGTCAAAATCGACGAAATGGTTCTCCTTATGCACAAAGTCAATTCCTGCTTTAGAAACATCTTCCATCAACAGGGGAACCGCAGGTGACTCAATGCGGGCCGACGGCTCAATGGCGTCACGTTGCCGAAGTGTCAGCATTTGATCAGCAGAAACTGAATTCAGTTCGGTCATTCGTCCGTCGGGCCAGAGTACAGTGAGCTTATCAACGGAGTTATGTTTACCAAGACCGAGGTTAGGCCGATCATCCATCGTAGACTGAAAGCCGCGCACCGGCATCTGTTCCAGATATATACTTTGTCCGCTAACGCTCGCGATAATTTTAGCCCCCACGCCCTGTGTATTTTTTCCAGCCCCCTCGAGCTTTAATTTTAGATAATGATGATCCGGTAGCAATTTGTTGGTTTCATTACGGTAAACAAAAGCCGGCATGTTGACGTTGTTCACCACCAGATCAAGATCACCGTCATTATCGAGATCCCCGTATGCGGACCCATTAGAAAAACCCGGAGTCGCAAGTCCCCACGCAGAAGCCCTATTCTCAAATCGAATATTCCCAAGATTCTGATAAGCGTAATTCGAGATTTTATGCGACGGAATAATTTCAGTTAATTTTTTATAATCAACGTTATTTTTTGAGATAATGGATTTGGCAAACTCTTCATTGCTTGCAAATTGTAAGAAATCCTGATTGGTGAGATCTTGCAAGATCCCATTGGCGACGAAAATATCTTTCAATCCGTCATTATCCATATCGAACATCAAGGCTCCCCAGCTCCAATCCGTCGCTTCCACATTGGCAAGGCGCCCTATCTCGCTGAAGGTTCCATCGCCGTTGTTGAGTTGAAACGTGTTTCGCGTAAATTGATGGTAGTAATCATAGGTTACGTTGTACTGGTATTTATTCCAATCCTCAAACGTGGTTACGGTTTTTATCCTCTCGTTTTCGGCGGGTAACATCTCGGTAACAAAGAGGTCGGGATGCAGGTCGTTGTTGATGTCGGCAAGATCAGCGCCCATAGACGCGCCGCTAATACTGCGCATGGCTTCCGTTAAACTTTCTTTAAAGGTCCCGTCCTGATTATTGATATAGAGGTAATCGCGCTCAAAAAAATCGTTTGAAACATATATATCCTGCCATCCATCGGCATTGATATCGCCTACTGTGACTCCCAGCCCAAAGGCGATAACACTGCCATAAATTCCGGCAGTCGCACTTACGTCCGTGAATTTGTTTCCATCATTGCGATAAAGCTTATGTCCGCCCAGCGAATCCCGCTTTAGCCGCTCGTTTTTTTTCAGATTGAAACTGCCAATTGGCTGATAGGAATTATTAAGAACGTACAAGTCAAGATCATTGTCCTTGTCATAATCGAAGAAAGCAGCATGGGTACTGTATCCGCGGTCGCCAATCCCGTACTCGGCTGACCGTTCAGTAAAGGTCAGATCTCCGTTGTTGATGAAAAGCTCATTGTGTTTATTCTTGTCACCTTCAACTTTTCCGGAACTGCACAAATAGATATCCAGCCAGCCGTCTCCATTAACGTCGGCCATTGAAACCCCCGTCGACCATGATTGCGATCCCGTGACACCGGCCTTCGCCGTGATGTCTTCGAACTTGAAGTTACCCTTGTTAAGGTATAGCTTATTGGTTGACATGTTAGCCGTAAAAAAGATGTCGACAAGGCCGTCGTTATTGATATCCCCAAGGCCAACTCCTCCCCCATTATAAAAATTCCTGTAAGTGTAGACGTTGAAGTCCTCATCAAATGAGAGTTGATTGACGAAGTGAATGCCTGTAGAATCACCAGGCAGTTCTGTAAACAACCTGACCTCCTTCTCCTTGCACCCAAGAGAAACTAAAGCAATTGCCATACAGCCAAGAAGGCGCCGCAACATCCGTAAACTCATACCAGTGGGATTTCCATGTTGTGTGAAGTCGGGCATTAGTCAATGGAATGTTTAAACTTCGGGTGCATGATGTCCTGGGCCTTGACAACTACACTCTGGGCGTCTTTATTGTAGATAAGTAACCTTCTGTTGCCATCGAGCTTTACTGGCATCTTTGAATTGTTGACATCAGCCATCACAAACTCATTTCCTTTATACCAAAGCATAAGAAGCTCCATCGCTTTAACCTTCAGACCGTCGGATTGATAGGCCTTATTCCAGGGAGCCCATGCCGGATAACTCAACTCGATATTCATCTCTACGATTTTTTGACTTTCATCGTAATTTGGAAAAAAAAGCAAACGCATTTCAGTGGGTTTGTCATGAACTAATGAATCCGTGAAGATATACTGCACGGAATTATTACCGGGTCCCTGGGTGACGAGCCGTTGCTTATTCAAATCAAAGCATTTACCATAAAAATCGTTTCGTGAATCTCCGAACCTGATCCCGAACAATAGAGAATCTTGCCTGACTCCTTTTGCCAACTCAGACTTCACCAATTTCGTGTAGTCAGACTGAAAGCAACCAGTCAAAACCACACTCAATACTATCACCTTAATGGGAAATAGTAAACATCTCCAGATCATCGTCATATTTAGCAAATAAAATATATTTTGTTCCTTTTATTTCAATCAGGGCAATGTCGCGAATCTGCCCCTTCACATTCAGATCAACTCCAGATTCGAGAGAAAAGTCACCGTTAATATTAACGCCTTTCAGGAACCATCCATTGGAAGCGTCATATCTGCCAAACTGTGGCTTAACTTGAAATTGGTTTCCGCCCGCAATGATATCTTGTATGCCGTCATTATCGAAATCCGACACCAGTAACGAGTAGACAGGTGAATATTGAATTTCGTCCGGCAATTTTATTTGTTTAAATCCATCGCCGTCCGATAATAACAAAATTGAAGCGAGTAATTCTACCTCCAACACCTTTGACTCCGCGAGAATAGATTGTGGCAGGATCTCATCGATGGATTTCTTCCCGTAATCTTTAAAATACAGCAATTCTTTTTTCAGAAACGGGAGTTGCGATATAAGGTCGTCCTTATCGAGAATTGGATAATATTTTCCGTTGAGCTTTGTGCAATATATCTGCTCCACTGAACCATTCCCATCAAAGTCGTTCACATATATTCTGTCATCAGGCTTGAAGAAGGTGTTCAAACCGTGATTCCCGAGTACAAAGTCAGTTTTACCATCTTTATTAAAGTCACCGGATTCGATATCATGCCACCAACCTCTGGTCTTCAACAGTCCCAGGTCTCCAGAAACGTCGATGAACCTTCCCTTATTGTTCTTCAATATCATCACAGGCATCCAGTCTCCGGCAATGACAATATCCTTCCATCCATCGCCATCAAAATCCTGGACTTCAAGATCGGTAATCATTCCTGTTTTCAACAACGCGGCGGCGTGCTGCTGGGTCACATCCCGAAATAAGCCCTTCCCGTCATTTTCAAATAGAAACCCCCTGCCACCGGTTCCATACGCAAAAGGATCAAACCTTTCCCCTACCACAAGGTCTATATCCCCATCAAGATCAAAGTCAATCGGCTTCACAGCACTCGTAGAGATAAAAGTCTTAAAGGGCAGTGGGTGCGGAGATTCGGTGAATCCACCGCTTCCATTATTCAGAAAAAGCTTATCCGTCAGCACGCTGGAACTTTTAGGAAAAAACCTGCCACCGCTTGCCATGTAGAGATCCAGGTCACCGTCATTGTCTATATCTGCAAAAGTCCCCTGAGTTTCTTCTGCGAGGCTATAACGCGCAATCGACTCCGGAAGGAACATCTTGGGCACAGCGCCATCGAATTGAATAAATGTTCCCGCCTGGCCCTTACCACCGCCAACATAAATTTCATCAACTCCATCCCCGTCAATATCGCCATTCAATAACGAAGGAGTTTCATTGCTGTACATCATCGGCAGAAGCCTATCCCTGTTGAAATCATTCAGCCCGCTTCCGTGATGCCTGAATAAAGCGCTTGTTCGTTTCAGTGCAAACTGCCTGCCCTTCAAATTGGTGTTATTTGCAGGACCATCATACACTTTTAAATTTTGCTTACTCAACGCCATCCTTTGATTGACCGGGACGTTATAAAGAACCGAGTACCCGCCCTCCGGCCATTTGATCAAAAGAGAATCAATGGACTTAACGTCCTTGCCCAACCCAAGTGTCACCATTGGCTGAACGGCGCTTTGAAATCCCCGGGTCACGAAATTGTCCGCAAAAAAAGTGCTTGTTCCGCAGTAGGCCCACACTTCCGTTCCTGCAGCAAAGGTGTTCTGACCTCCAGAGGAGAGCAATACGCTGATGCTCTTATACATGGATGAGTCTGAATTGTTCCGGTATAGTACAGAAGGAGCATTCAGGTTATTAACAACCAGGTCAAGATCACCATCATTATCCAGATCGCCATAAGCGCTTCCGCTGGAAAACATCGGCTCACCAAGACCCCATTCATGCGCGACATTTTCGAAACGCAGGTTCCCCTTATTTCTAAAGGCGTAATTAGGGAACTCGGAGGACGGCATCAGTTCAAGTAATTTTAGAATTGCGTTTTCCTCATGTCTTATGATCTTTCTGACATTCTCATCGACCCCGGCGTAAGCCAGATAATCGCGCTCCAATA
>CBFGXV010000192.1:0-5828 GCA_965652755.1 uncultured Chryseosolibacter sp.
TGCGGAAGCTCAATGAATCCTCCAAAGAGGGAATCGCGGCGGTGATTTGTCTGGCCGGTATATATGTGGCATATTTTTTCTACATGAAGCGCCAGGATCTCCGCGCCGAAATCAAGGGAGCGACGTACGATCTGAACCGGTTCTGGTTTTCGGGATGGGGATTCGATGCATTATATGACAGAATTGTGGTCACACCCTACGTCTACCTGTCGCGCATTAACAAAAGAGACATTATCGACAGGATATACGATGGCATGGTTTCCGGTGCTGAATTTTTCCACGCAATATCGGCAAGGACGCAGAGCGGAATCATGCGCTGGTATATCATGGGAATTGTAGTCGGCGCTGTTTTGATCTTGTCATTAGGACTGATGTTTCACTGAGCGTGTAGCGATAACGTGTGATAACGTGTGATGAATTAATATAAAACGAACTGGCCAATGATCTTACTGTGGTTTATCATTATCCTTATGGGCGGCGGAGTACTCGCATGGATCCTCGCCCAATGGTCAAGAACTCTTTGCCGGTGGATCTCCCTTCTGGCCGTGTTGTTAAATCTGTTCCTTTCGATCTTATTGTGGCTGAATCCGGAGACAAACGTTGGATCTGTTGGATCAAACTGGATCAGCGCGTTCAATGCGGAATGGATCCCCAGCTTTGGAATTAGCTTTAGCCTTGCGCTGGATGGCCTTAGCCTGCTGATGCTGATGCTCACATTTTTGCTGGGAACGCTGGCCGTCGTTACCTCGTGGAACGAAATACAATACCGTACAGGATTCTTCCACTTCAATTTATTGTGGGTCCTCGCCGGCATCAGCGGGGTCTTCCTGACCATGGACCTTTTCCTGTTCTATTTTTTCTGGGAAGTGATGCTGATCCCAATGTACTTCCTCATCGGCATATGGGGCCACGCTAATCGAAGGTATGCAGCGTTCAAATTCTTCATCTTTACGCAAGCAAGCGGCTTGCTCATGCTGCTTTCCATCCTTGGTTTGTATTTCATTCATGGAGCCGCCTCAGGAACTTACACATTCAACTACTTTGAGCTTCTTGGGACCGAGTTATCGAAGGGCGCCGAACTTTGGCTCCTGCTCGGGTTCCTCGCCGCCTTCATTGTAAAATTGCCAGTAGTCCCTTTCCATAACTGGCTTCCAGATGCACACTCCGAAGCGCCTACCGCAGGCAGTTTGATCCTGGCAGGATTGCTTCTGAAAACCGGAGCATACGGACTCATCAGGTTCGTGGTGCCCTTGTTCCCCGACGCATCACGGGACATTGCGCCGATAGCCATGCTATTCGGCGTTATTGGGATCATCTACGGAGCCATGCTCGCATATTCGCAAACGGATTTCAAAAGACTCGTTGCTTATACCAGCGTTAGCCACATGGGATTTGTAATGCTTGGTGTTTTTGCCTTCAATGACCTTGCCTGGCAAGGCGTTGTGATGCAGATGATCACTCACGGTATCAGCACGGGAGCGCTGTTCCTGATAGCCGGATCGTTGTACGAACGGATCCACACGAGAGACATCGAAAAAATGCGCGGCTTCTGGAGGCAGACTCCTTTTATGGCGACCATCACCCTCGTATTCTCCATGGCCTCGCTTGGGCTTCCCGGCCTTGGCAACTTCATCGCTGAATTCCTGACGCTCGTCGGCTCATGGCAGAGCAGTCCCGTTCTGACCATCTTCGCAACCCTTGGATTGGTTGCAGCTACAGCATATTCCCTGCGAATCATGCAAAAGATCTTTTACGGGCCGCGGATCTTTTCTTACGAGCTGGAAGACTTCTCGCTTCGGGAGAAACTTATAATGATCCCGCTGGTGGTTATCATCATCTGGTTGGGTGTCTATCCGCAGCCGGTACTTGACACAACAGCTCCCCTCGTTAACCGGGTCCTTGAAGGCAAAACGGAACAGGCTGTGAACGACGCTGAACTGCACGACGAAACCTTTAGTCTTAAAGAATTGATCCATGAGTAAGACCGATTTTCTCAGTGTTATACCACTTTTTATTCTGACGAGTTCCGCCATACTCATCATGTTCTCAATCTCCGTCAAACGAAATCACAAATTGATTTATGTGATCACGGCAGCGTCACTCATTGGCGACTTTGTCTATCTCGTGCTGTACAACGCAAAGGTGAAATGGGTAATCGAACCGCTCTTCGTGTTCGACGGTTTCGGCATCTTTAATATGGGATTGATTTTACTCACAGCCCTGGCAGTCACCATGATCTCGTATGCCTATTTCGAGCAGCGCGAAGAGCGCAAGGAAGAATACTATATCCTGCTTATTCTGGCAACACTCGGAGCATGTACACTTGTTATCAGCAAACATTTTGTCTCGCTGTTTCTCGGACTGGAGATATTAAGCGTCTCCTTGTATTCAATGATCGCTTACCTTCGGAAACGCGAGCGGTCGGATGAAGCAGGGTTAAAGTATCTGATCATGGCGGCGTTCTCCTCTGCTTTTCTGTTATTTGGAATGGCACTCGTATATGCGACCACCGGGTCAATGGAGTTTAACGGGATAGCAAAACACCTTGCCGGCGGAGACGAATTATCACTTATCATGATGACAGGCCTCGGCCTGATGGTGGTGGGCATTGGCTTCAAACTTAGCATTGTTCCCTTCCACATGTGGGCCGCAGATGTGTACGAAGGAGCGCCCGCCCCGGTCACGGCCTTCATCGCCACAATCTCGAAAGGAGGAATGATTGCCCTGCTCGTACGGTTCTTCATCCAGATCGACGGGTATCAATATGAATCACTGATTCTCATCTTCACGGTCATCGCGATCGCCTCGATGTTTATTGGAAATTTCCTGGCATTGCGTCAAAGCAATGTCAAACGTATCCTCGCCTATTCATCCATATCGCATATGGGATACATACTCGTGGCATTTCTTGCCGGACGTGAAATGGGCGTCGAGGCTGTGAGCTTTTATCTCGTTGCTTATTTCATTACGACGGTCGGCGCATTCGGAATTGTTGCAACCCTTTCCGACAAAGATCGCGATGCGGAACTTTTGGAAGACTACCAGGGCCTTTTATGGCGACGACCATGGACGGCCGCTGCCCTGTCTGCTATGCTGCTGTCGCTTGCCGGAATTCCGCTTACGGCCGGGTTCGTCGGCAAATTCTATGTAGTCGCCGCGGGCGTAAATACAAGTCAGTGGCTTCTCGTAGTGATGCTGGCCGTCAACAGCGCCATTGGATTGTACTACTACATCAAGATCATCGCCGTAATGTTCGAAAGCCATGAGGGCGAAGAGGAACCCGCCGGCATGCTTCACCCGTCTGTGTATATCGTCAGCGGTGTGACTCTTAGCATCCTTGTCGGACTGCTCCTTTGGGTGGGTGTCTATCCCGAGTGGATCATGGGTGTCATCAGGACATATGTGAACTCCTAAGTACGACGCGACCCCTCAGTCTGTGGACTCTAAACGTCATTCTTCCGGAAGCAAGCATATGCTTTGCAATAATTCAATATCACGATGTAGTCTTTGAGTATCTCCATTCCGATCGATGCGTTGTTGTGCCACTCGGAAGAGACGATCCCGGTAGATACGCGCTCCATATCAAGTCCTTTCATTCTCAATCTTTTGGAGACAATGTCATACCCTGAAACAGGCCCATTAAACCCGATACCCAGGATCGTTTCTTCGCCCGAATAGTTAAACTCAGAAATGTTCGTTGTTTTTAATAACAAGCCGAGCGAGGAGCCGGTATCAATCATGAGATCGAGTGCGCGTGGAGTGTTATTGTCCAGAAACACTTCTGACTTCACCAGCGGACGCGCATCGACGATCTCCAGCGGGATCTGCGTATAGCCCGGAGGAATCGAAGACTTTAGTGCCGGCCTGAAAGTGATCGTGCGGTCGTTGGCATTCAACTCTACTTCAAACTTCAGAAAGATGTCGTAACCAATGACTCCGTGAACGTTGTGATAATTTCCGAACAAATTGCCGCTTGGAACAACGACAACCGGAATCTTTTGTCCCACAACTTCACCGATGCTCACGCTATTCCCGAGGGAAAGCTTGCCTGTAACCGATTTACCCGTGCCCAAACCGGAAAATATTACGGGCCTTCCCGAATTCATTTTGAACAATTTCGTGAACTTCTTACCAAAGAGGATCAGATTTCTGCAGCCCGTGTCCAGGATAAGATTGACATGAACGGAATCGTTCAGTGTTACTGGCAGAACGATCAGTCCTCTGACGGCGCGGTAATTGAGCGTCATCTCATGGACGGAATCCGGCAGAAAAAATCCTGTCGTAGGCCCTGCGGCGAAGGTGATAGCGTTCAGAAGGATAATCATCGAAGAGGTTGCAAAGGCTGCGCGGATGGCTTTCATATGAGGGTGGATTGGATATGAAAAGCTATCCCTTCCAAAACACCTTAAAAACACGCAGGAAGGCTGATTTTTTTCTTAACAGGAATGTGCCCTGAACGGGACCTGCTGGCAGGGTTACACTGTTTAATGGTATATATATCGGTAATTATTAACATGCAGCCTGCCCCCAGATGGGGGATACAGGTAAACGTCCGGACGCTGCAGTCGGACGGAAAGTACGTATAGCTATCCCGTTATACCATAAAGACTGCGGTAAGATCAGGTGCCGGTATCGGCAACGATGCAATGAAAGAGTTGGCTCACATGATCAGCAATTTCAAAGCATCTTTTCAAAACAGAGGCTGTTTTCTACGCCCTGATACTGGCCATAATTTGCGATGAGATAGTAACCGTTCTTCTCATAGAGGGCAATTGCCTCGGGTTGTTTTTTACCAGTCTCGAGGATACACCTTTTATAATGAAGCTCCCTGGCCCATTTCTCGAGCTCGCCCAGCACTTTTGTGGCGACTCCGAGCTTTCGCTCCTGCGGCAGCACAAACATTCTCTTCACCTCCATCGCGTCTGGTGAAAACGCCTTTAAAGCGCCGCAGCCGACCGGCGCTGAATTGTCATACGCAACTACTGCGTGCCGTATGCTAACAATCTTGTTGAATTGCGAATAGAAGGCGTGTTCATCCCCGTCCCTGACAGCAAGATCTTCGTCCAGGTATTTTACCAGCATGACAAAGTCCGCGTTTTCCGAATTTGTTCTAACGAGCGTTATCATCTCAACGGCAGCATCACAGAGAAGCCTTGTTTTTCTCCTCGAGCAAGATCAACTTTTCCTTTATCTCTTTCAGGGAGACGAGCATCTCCACCATCACGGGATTCGATTTTGAAAGGTTTCGCAATTCCTCTTCCCTGAATCCAAGCCTGGTGTCGAGATAGCCCAGCAAGAGTGAAAGAAAAACAAAAAGGACAAGAAAAACCGGAATTGAAACAGAAGCGTACTTATAGAGAAATTCACCCCACGGGTGATCCTTGAACGACTGAAGAAAAACGATACCGATCAAAAAGAACTGGATATAACCAATGTACATCCTGGAGCGATCGAAGTACACTTTCCAGCGAATCAGTGATCGCCTGTTTACATTTGATTTGTAGAATTTCATAAGGATTTTATTCTTGCATCATACCAGCATCATGAGCGAATGTGCTCAGCTAAATTACAAAATTTAAGTGAAGGCAGCGTGTACCGGGTCATAGACTCAGACATCGTTCAGGGCTGATCCAAAATGGATTTTCCCGGCATCGAAATGATGATGCCTGACTTGGCGTTGATCCTTCTATGCTAAAGATTGTCGAGGAACGGCCTTCTGCGTTCAAGCTTCAGGTCCTGCAGAACAGATGCTTTTACAGCGATCGTGAAGTTATAAGACTGGAATCGTCCGAAGGGAACCCAGGTGAGATTCATGTGCCAGCAATGCA